>JBGAJB010000050.1:0-5441 GCA_044225155.1 Phycisphaerae bacterium
CGTTGTGGCATTCGATGCACAAATCGTACGAACGGGCGCGCAGCAGGCGTTCGCGCTGCGGCGCGCCGTGCGAGACGTGACAGCTCGTGCAGGCGTTCTCGGCCAGCGAGTGATAGGGCAGCGGTTCTTCGCTGCCGAACGTGTCCGGGACCGGCTTTCCGCTCAAGGCGTGCGACGAGGTGCGCCAGCCGTCGAGCGTGTGGCAGGTCGTGCAGAGCGCGCCGTCGCGCGTCGTGATGCGCAGAAAATCTCCGCGCTCGTTGTTGTGCGGATCGTGGCAGGCGGTGCATTCCAGCTCGCCGCGCTCGCCGAGCGCGATGCGGTGATCGACCAGCTCCGGGTCGCGAAGCTGGTGATCGCGATTCGTGAGTTGGCGGTCATAGCGCAGCCCGATCGGGTGATCGTCGGACAAATCGTTCGTCAGGTCGGTGCGGCCGGTGGGGATGAACGTGTGCGTCATCGGGATCGGCGTGTCGCGGCTGAGGACCATACCCAGGGCGATGCTGCCGTCGTGGCAACTGAGGCAGAGCTTGCTCGCGCCGGTCGGCTGGCCGATGCGGGCGTCGGTCGTGCTGCTGGAATAGGTGCGATAGTGCGTTTGCGGATTCGTGCGATTCCAAAGTGGGGCGGCGGGGCTGGCGTTATGCGGTGTGTGACAAAAAATGCACACTTCGCTTTCGCCGGTGGCCCGCACCGGCCCCGGCCCGGTGACCGACAGATCGTGCTTGGAATTCAAGACGCTGTCGTCCGCGAGGGCGGCGGCACCGCAGCAGGCCAGCGCGAGCATCCGGAAAATCACGGCGTCGCCTCCTGTCGAATGAACTGAAAAACCTGCACGCGGCGATTGTACGTATCCGCGATCCAGATGCGGTCGTGCTCATCGATCGTGATGCCCGACGGCAAATTGAACTGTCCGGGCGCGTTGCCCTCGGCGCCGACCGCCAGCAGGAGAGCGCCGCGCTCGTCAAAGATCTGGAAGTTCTCGAATTGATTGTCGAGCGCGTAGACGTGGCCGTCTGAATCGAGCGCGACGTCGCGCGGAAGCGAGAAGCAGCCGGCCGCATCGCCCTTTTGCCCGAACACGCTGAGCGGCGCGCCCGCGGCGCTGAGATGCTGCACGCGGAAGTTCATGGCGTCCGCGAGCCACAGGCCGCTATCTGCCGTCGCGAGACCGGACGGGAAATTGAATTCGGTCGGTCCTGCGCCGCGCCGGCCGAAGCGGGCCGTCTCGCGCCCCTCGGGCGTGAAGGCAACGATCTGAGCAGCGGCGGAATCGACCACCCAAAGCCGGCCCTCGCGATCCCAACTTACGGACGCGGGCCGCTTGAGCGCCCCCGCGCCGATGGTGGTGCGTAAGTGTCCTTCGGAATCGAATAGGAGTACGGCCCCGAGCTTCGCGTCCGCCACGGCCAGATCACCCTGTCGCACGGCCACGTCGATCGGCCATGCGAGTGGTTTGTCGCCGGCCGTGCGAATCGTCGTGTAACGGCGCTGCGCGAGATCGACCACATGGACGAGCGGACCGGAGGGGTGGCCGGGATCGGCGACGAAGACGCGTTCACGCTCGACTGCGACAGCCAGCGGAGTGACGAAGCCGCTCAGGGGTGGCGCGCCGGCGACCAACTCGCGCAGTGCTTGGCCGCCGGAGACATGCCGCCCGACGTTTGCTTCGCCGACGAGTTCACCGATGTAGCGAATGCGCGGGGGATCGGGCGCGGCCGGCCAGACGATCGGCGGCCCGGTGTACGGGAACACGGCGCGCGGCGCTGTGGTGCAGCCGGCGGTGATCACCGCAACGACCAAAAGCGCGGCGGGCGAAATCAGCCGGTTGGCGTATCGTCGCATCCGCGCTACCTCGAATCCGCGATGATCGGAATGCCGCGCCGCAGCTTGATCCAGGCGGCTACGGTGCCATCCGTCGAGTTGGGCAGATCGAGCAAGTCGTACTCGATCTCGAAGCGCGCAGTAAAAAGGCCGATCCGCCAATCCACGCCGGCCGAGAGATCGACGCCGCGCGTGATGCCGTCGAGCGAATCGTCCTCGTAGCGATAGGCGGCCGTCGCGCTGGCCTCGACGGCGGACGAGAGCGTCGCGCGATAGGCCAAACCGAGATCGAGCAATCCCGCGTCGTGCGCCGACAGCCCGCCCAGGCCGTGAAAATCGAAATACGAATACGTGCCGCGCACGCTGAGATCATGCGGGCCTTTGTGAAGCAGCGTGATGTCCGTATTGAAGTGCCCGGCCAGATAGGGATCGATCGAGTCGTAATTGTATTCCAGCTCCGCGCCGGCGCTCCAGCGCGGCTGCTTGTAGTTCAGGCCGATGCGGTGGCGATCCACGTCACGCGGGCGCAGGCCGAACGCGTCGTCGTTGTCGAGGTTCTCGTATTGCAGCGACCCGGCGTAATAGGGCGTCCAGCCGCCCTTGAAATCCTGCTGCACGCGAAGGTCGACGCGATCGCGGTCGAGCGTGAAGTCCTGCCGAGTGCGATAGACGTAGCTCACGAGCACCGTGTCGCCGTCATTGATGCGCCCACCGGGAGAACGGCGCAGGGCCGTGTAGGAGCCGGATTGGATCGTCAGGTAGTCGCGCCCGGCGAGATAGGTGCGGCGGCGATCCGAGCTGAGCACGACGATCGACGCGCGGCGCACCTGCGTCTGGGCCAGATAGGTGGGCAGCGGATCGCGCAGCGTGACCGACTCATTGACTACCACACCCTCATCGTCGCCGAAGTCGGCGCTCTGCCGCGCGTGGTTGTACGTCAGGTTGGTGCTGAAGCGGCCGAGCGAATTGTCGCGATGGAAGCCGAGCGCGCCGGTGGCGCCCCATTCGTCGGTGTCGCGGCCGTGCTCGGCGTTGCGTGTCAGGGCGTAAAGGTTGAAGGAGGAGTCCAGCGCGTCGCTCCAGCGCAGGCTGCCGCCGACATCCGCGCGTGACTGCTCCACGTCGATTCCCTCGTAGGAATCCTTCAAGTACTGCACGCCGTAATCCGTCGCGAACTTGTCGGTGTGCTGCAAGTGCAGGCGCGGCGCGATTTCGAATTGATCGCGGGCCAAGTCGCCACCTTCGCTCTGGATACGTGCAATGGTCTCGAGCCGGCTGCGATCGTCCTTGCCGAAGCGCAGCAGGTCATCGAGCGTGAGATAGCTGCGGGTCGTGTCGTAGGTCGTCGGTCCGCCCGAATACTGCTCGTCGCGATCGGCGTAGTTGTAATTCAGCCGCAATTCGTGCCGGTCACTGCTGCGCCAGGTCGCCTCGTAGTCCACTGAGCGTTCGTGCGTGCGCTCGTCGTCGTCGGAGCGCCGCACGGGGCTGAGCAAGTCCTCGTAGAGACTCTCGAACGCCAACCGCATCGGCAGCTTGTCATCGCTGAAGAGCAGCTCCGCGCCGTAGCGCTCGCGCTCGCGGTCGAGGCTGGGCAGAAAGCGCCGCGAAACGCGATCGTCCAGCTTGCTCGCGTAGAGATTGCCGCTCAGCTTGCCGGCCGGCAGGAAGGTCGCGTGAATGTCGTATTCGAGCAGTCCGCCAGTCGGATCAGCGGAGCGATCCGGCCCGCTGCGGCTCTCGCGAAAGCGCTCCTGCGTGAGGCCGCTGCGAATATTGAAGTCGTAGCGCAGCAGATTCGGGTCGAGCAGCGTGCCGCGCCCGGCGAGCCCGAAGGTTTCTTCCAATCGAAATTGTGAATCGGTTTGCCGGTCGCGAGTCCCCTGACGGGTGTCCACCAGCGTCTGCCGGCGGTCCCAGTGCGCATCAATCCCCAGTTCGGCCGCGAGATCCCACATTTCAAACCACGGACCGCGCGGCTTTTTTGGCGGAGCGACAAATGTTTCGTCGGATGCAGGTTGCGACGCGGCGCTCAGTTCCCTCGTGGGCGCGTCGGCGGGTAGCGCTAACTGCGAAGCCGGTTGGGATTGGGGCGCGCTGACCGGCTCCGACTCGGGAAGATCCGAGTCGAATGCGAGCGAAGCGGTCGCGATGAGCAAAAGCAACCGTGCGATCATTCAGCCTGCCGCGCGACAAGCGAAAGGAATCCAGCGACGCCGCAAGCTAGCCGACCGCGCGCCGCGGCGGAAGCGCGAAGTTGCGCACCTCCCGCATTCCGGCAAGCGTCGCGCCGCGCTTGCCGAACGCGTGGATGCACGATTAGTCTTCGATCTGCTCGAACGATCTCGAAGGTTCCATGCTAGCCGGCAGCGCAAACGCGAACAGTTCGCGCGCCGTGCTGACCAATCCCCGTCAGGCGGAATGAATCGTGCAATGGAGCGCGTCGTGAAAAGACGGTGGACTCCCAGCGCGGGCGGCGTATTGCTGCTTGGCGTTCTTGCAACGGCCATCATCGGCGTTCGGGTTGCGCAACAAACCGCAAATGATTCGCAAAAATCCCCGAGCACTCAAACGCAGCCGTCGGAGCCGGACCACTCGGCGCATGCCGGCGGTTTGATCGGCAGTAAACACGACTTTTCCGACGGCGGCCGCCTGCCGGGAAATCTGTGCCTGCCGTGCCACTCGCCGCACATCACGGCCGCGGAAGCGCCGCTGCTGATTCAGCGCAGCGCGGCCAGCCAGCCGATCCGCGCGTTCGGCTCAAAGGCCGGCGTGCTCGACGCCGCGTCGCTCGTTTGCCTCAGTTGTCACGACGGCGTCGTCGCGCATGACGTTTTCGCCGGCGCTCACGGTGCTTCGTGGTCGGACCTCTCGACCAGCGGAATACCGGTGGGCGGAACACGCCTGACAAGTCACCCGGTCGGGGTCGAGTATCCGGCGAACGATCCGAAATATCGCTCGGCGACGGAGGTCACGTCGGTCGCGAAGCTGAAGCTTCCGGACGGGCGCATGCAGTGCACGACCTGCCACGATCCGCATAACACCGAGCGGCATCCGTCGATGCTGCAGATGTCGAACGAGCGCAGCCGGCTCTGCCTTTCGTGCCATCGCATCTAGGGAGCGCATGACGCGTCGCGAAATCCGGCAACTCGGGTGGCTCAGCGCGGGAACGCTGTTTGCGGCGGCGCTGTGCTTTGGCCCGGGCATCGGCTGCACCGACCGCGCAGGATTTGAAGCAGCGCGTCGCACGGCACCGGTCGGCCATCCGCCCTACGTCGCTTCGCTCGGGAATCTGCGGCTGGGCCGCGCGATCAGCCCTTCGGACGCCCGGCTGGCGCGCTTCCTCTTCGGCGCGGAACCTGAAGCGCCCATTGGGCTGATCAAGCCCGCCTCGCTGGCGGCGCTATCTGATGCGATCGCCATCTCCGACAGTGCGCTGCGCGGCGTGCTGCGCTGGCAGGTCGAAAAGCAGCCGACTCTTGATCCGTATCCCGAGATTACCAAGTGGCCGCAGGACATCGCGGCACTGCCGGATGGCGGATTGCTCGTTTCCGATCCCGGCGGTTTGGTGGTACGAGTCAACGCGGCCGGAAAGATCCTGCAGCGCTACGCCTCGC
>JBGAJB010000050.1:5446-16811 GCA_044225155.1 Phycisphaerae bacterium
GGCGCTAGTCGGTAGCGAAGTCTGGGTATCCGACGCGGCTCAACATCGGATCGTTGTCTTTGATGCGGCCGCCGGAAGCGAGACGCGCAGCATTGGCCGCCGTGGCACGGGCCATGGCGAATTCGGCTTTCCGTTGGCGATGGCCGTGACTCCGACCGGGGATGTCTGCGTCGTCGACATGCTGAATGCGCGGGTGCAGGTCTTGAGTCCGGCGGGCGAATGGCTGCGGGATATCGGCGGTCCGGGTGATCGCGTGGGCCTGTTCGGCCGGCCGCGCGGCATCGCGATCGGATCGGATGGCGTCGTTTTCGTCACGGACGCCGCGTCGCAGCGGGTGCATGCGTTCGCGCCGGATGGCCGGCCGTTGCTGGCATTTGGCGGGAGCGAGGATGGCGATCGTTCGCTGATCATGCCGGCGGGCATCTGTGTCACTCCGCAGACTGTGGCTTCGGAATTCGCCGCGCCGAGCGATTTTCACACCGCCTACACCGTTCTCGTGGCGGAGCAGATTTCGTATCCCGGTGTGCGAGCGTATGCCTGGAGCGGCGAGCGACGACGCGTGACAGAGAAGAGCCCGGTCGTTCACCGCGTCGCGTCGATCGTCGCGAATCCGCATTGGAACTCCGCCCTCTGCACCGACTGTCATGCACAGGAGGGCGAGAAGCTCCTGCCGCTCGCGGCTGAGGCGGTCGATGCCAAGTGCATTTCCTGTCACGACGGCAAGAAAGCGCCGGACGAAGCGCATCCGGTCGGCTGGCGCGCCGATGGCCCCCGCACTCACGCTCCGGAAGGCTGGCCGCTGGTCGATGGGCGGATCGGCTGCCTGACGTGCCATGACATTCAGCGGCATTGCGATGCCAGCGCGAAACGCCCGGACGAAAACGGCATCATGCTGCGTGGCTTTGACGCGCGAAATCCGTATTCGACCTGCACGAAGTGTCACGCCGAGCAGCCCGGCGCGATGAATCCGCATCGGAGCGGCAACGGAAACATGGCGTGGACGACCACGAGTTGTGCTTTTTGCCATACTTCCAGCCCGAAACTCACGGGCGGGGGCTGGGAATTTGCGCCGGAATTGCGGCAGTCGCCGCAGGTGCTATGCCTGAACTGCCACACGATGCACGCCGACCCGGCGCCGAACGGCCATCTCGGCGTCCGGGTTTCGCCCGACGTGCAAGCCCGCCTGGCGCCGAAGCGGCCACACTTGCCGCTTTGGGAGGGCAAAATCACGTGCGCCACGTGCCATAATCCGCACGCCGATCAGCCCGAGCCGGCCGAGCTATTCCGCTTCGCGGCGGCCACGGATCATTCGCGTGCTCCGGCCGACGCTGGGAAAGCGCTGCGCGAAGAGCGGCCGGGATTGTGTCTGGAGTGTCACCCGAAGTAGCGCTTCAACTCACGAGCACAAAATTTAGTCATGGATGAGCGCGCCGATTTCGGAAGCGCGCGCGACGGAAAGCGGAAACAGTCCATCGCCGGTGTGACAGCGCAGGCAGACGAAATCCAGCGTGATCCCGGCCATGCCGTTGGCGTCGCGGCGGACCGTCGTCATGTCATCGCTCAGGAACGTGCGGTAGTCCACGTTGCCCGCATTCAGGCGAAAAACGTGCGAGCGTGTGTCGCCCACGCGCCCTTGTCCGAGCAGCACGCCGTCCGACCGCAACGAATCAACCAGCGATGCGGTGCCGGTTTTCACGGCGAACGGCATGTGACAACTCTCGCAGGTGAGCACTTCCTCGTAATCGCCGCGGCGAAAAACGCGGCCGGCGTGTTTGGCCATGTTCATGGTCGTGTGGCAGACGATGCAGTCGTTGCGAATCGCGGCCGCGCGCGAAGCCGTCAGCGAATCATGGGAAGAATGACATACGCCGCAGGCGAATTGCGAGTGACCGCCGCTGGCGCGCAGCTCGCTGGCCTGGCCATTGGGGGCGACGAAGCCGTCGGCGGCCAGAATGTCGCCGTCCGGTTCGCCGAACCGGCTGCTGTGGCACTGCATACACGTCTGCGTACCGGTGAGATCGACGAAGATGCGCGAACGATCGATGCGCACTTCACCGGCGATCGTCGCGAAGTGCTTTCCGCCCGGCCCGTGGCACGCCTCGCACTGGACGCCGGCCTCATGCCAGCCGCCGGGGATGCCCGGACGACTGTCTTGAAAGCGCGGCTGGGCCGTGTCCTGCGCGACCGGATCGGTCGTGTGGCAGCGGAAGCAGTCGAAGCCGTATTCGAGTGGTGAGGTCGCCGGCGCCTGATAGGCCGTGAACGCCGCGTCGCGAAATGGCGGGAATGCCAGGTTCCATTGCGTGTTTACGCCCGTTAGACCGGTTGTTAATTGAAATCCATCGGTCGCAAGGAAGTTCGCGGCCGTTCGCGCGCCGCCAACGAGATAGGAAATGTCTGTCCAGGCAAGACTGTCGGGCGGCGTGGGTGTGCTCACGCCATTGCTCACGAACGTCGGCGCTTCGCCCTGGACGGCCGTTAGTGCGGCCGCGTGCCCGTGTTGACGATGGAGCGCCGCGATGTCCGCATGGCACTGCGCGCAAGCGGCTGATCCGACGTAATTCGCCGCGTCGTTCGTGATGTCCGAGGTATTCGCGAATCCGACCGGCTCGGATTCCGTCTGGCAACCGACCAGCGCGTTCATCAGGAGCAGTGCGGCTAGCGCTGGGAGGGCATTCCAAGCGACGAAGGGACGTGCGCCGAACACCATCGCCACCTTTCTCAGAAAAGAAACACGGACGACCCTGACTCCTCATGAGCGGGTCGTCCGTGTTCTACCGCGCCAATCTTCTCACCCAAAATGGCACGTGAGCGGTCGGCGCCGGCTGCGAGGACCCGACGCCGACACCGCCCACGCAATCGCTCGTTAGAGCCCCTCGGTGGTCAGCAATTCTTCCGCCTTGTCCATCATGTCGCGAACATAGGCTGGGTTGTGAACGCCGAGACTGCCATCGCTCAGAGCGTAGTAGTACAGGAAGCGGATCTGCTTCCGGCCGTCAGAGACCGTCGACTGGTTCGACGGGCCGCCGTTGGCCGAGTACTCCCACGTGGCCGGATCGCCCAGCCGTGCCAGGATGCCGTCGAGGCGCGTCTGGATTTCGGCCTGGAGCGTGGCCTGCGCCGCAATTGCGGCGGCGGTGCTCGGGTGACAGCCGACATTCGCACACGCGGTGTTGTTCACCTGGAACGTGTGACCGGCGATGGCCGGGGCTTCTGCGCTCTGGAAGTCCTGGCGATACATGTGACAGGTCGCGCACTGCTGCGAGGCGAAGGAGTGCACCGACACGCGGCTCAGGACGAGCGGCGTGCTGTTGTCGTCCGGCAGCGGCATTTCGCCGACGTACACGTTCGACTGGTTGCTCGGGTGCGTCTGGCGCGAGGTCGTTTCCCAGGTGCGGCCGCGGTCATGGTGGCACTGGCCGCAGAGGTTGAAGCGCGCGGGGTCGGTGGTCGCGTCGATCGTGTTGGTCGGCGTCGGGCTTGCGACTTCGGGGAAGCGAAGCTGGTAGTCGCGGCCCGCGTCAGTGTTCACGGCATTTCCAGTACGGCTGTGCGGATTGTGGCAGATTGCGCATTCCACTGCGTGCTGGTCCTCACGCGCGACCCCCATCAGGGCGTCGTCGGCGACCGTCTCGCTCTGGAGGACGGCTTTGTAGAAGAAGTCGCCGGAGTGGCAACGGCCGCAAGTGTTCAGCGCCGTGCCGGCTTCGAATTCCTCGGCCGGGGTCTCGGTGACGAGCGCGTGGCCGGATTACAGCCATTCGTCGTAGTTCGGGTGGCGCTCGCCGGTGTGACACTGGCCGCAGATTTCGGCGCTGATGTCCTTGGGCGGACGCAGATTTTCATCGCTGACGTTTGAAGTGTGATCGCGTGCAGCGCCGTGGCAGGCTTCGCAGCCCACGTTTGCCAAGTCGTTCGTCGTAGCCCGATCGACCCAGCCGCCTTCCTGGCCGTAGCCGACGGTGTGGCAGATCACGCAATCCGGATTGCTGCCCTGGCCGATGGCTTCGAGGGTCGCCAAGGCATTCCCGTGGAGGGTTTGGCTCCAGTCACTGTGAATGTTGTTGTGGCACTCGGCACAGCGGGCCGAGCCGACGAACTTGCCGGTCAGGCCGGAATTGCCGGTGGTGGAGCTGTTGTCGTTGGCGTTGTCATTCGTGTTGGTGTTCGTGTTCGTGTTGTCGTTGCTGTTTGAGTTGTCGTTGTTCTGCGGACAGCCTGCGATGAAGAGCAGGCCGAGAGCGAGCGTCGCTGTAAAGGCGCTCAACCCCGCAAGTTTCCTGGAATGCCGATGCATCGCGATCTCCCTTCGATTCGAAATGGCGCACCTGAATCGTGGCAGGATTCGTGCCGAGCAGCTCGAATCCGCGCCGCGCTAGATAGATATCGACTTTTCCCTCGAGCGCGAAGCGCCAATTGGCACATTCTGAAATAATCGCGTGCGTTTTTTCACGCAGCCAGCGCGCTCAAACAGGGCACGCGATCTGCCAAGCTTTGAGGCCGATGCGCTTCGCGCGCACGGCGCGGAGTGTCACAATGCCGCACCGCAACAAGGACACCGCATGCAAGGCAATTCGCGCCGGCGGCCGCAGCGTTTCTCGACATTCATCAGAGTTCTCGGCGCATTGGCGACGCTGATTCTTGCCCCGGCGCTTCGCGCACAGGATGCGGAAAACTGCCTGTCGTGCCACCGGTTTCGCGGACTCAGCCGACTCGATTCCGCCACCGGAGAAATTCGACTCTTCTTCTGTGACGCGCGCTCCATCGCGGGCGAAGCCGGACCGCACTCGCGCCTGCGGTGCACAGATTGCCACGAAAAAACCGAAGTGTCGGTCGTGCCGCATCAGGTTCGCACGCCCGTCGATTGCACGCGCACCTGCCATCTCGCGTCGGCCGGCGGCGCGGAGTTGAAATTCAGTCACGCCGAGGCGGCCGAGAGCCTCGCCCAAAGCGCGCACTCGGCTGGAGCGCTCGCGAAGCTGACCTTCAACCCGGCGCTACTGCGGCCCGGCCAAGCGAATTGCCTCTACTGCCACGAAGAGCCGCGGTTCGGATTTGCCGACGGCGTTCCGGAGATGAAGGATCGCCGCGGCGTGTCGCGCTGCGATCATTGCCACAAGGAGAGCCTGCCGGTCGACACGCGTTATTTCGCGCAACACGTCGCGGCGCGGCTGCGCCCGAGGCGCGATGCCCGCCAGCAGGCGCAGATGTGTGCGGTCTGTCACAGCGACCGGGCCGTGCTGGCGCAGACCGGCGGCACGGACGCGGTGGCCAGCTATTTCCACAGCTTCCACGGCAAGGCCAGCCTGCTGGGCAGCAAGGACACCGCGACCTGCGTCGACTGCCATTCCGGGCCGCAGAGCAATCCACACGAAATCCTTGAACGGAAGAACGCGGCCGCGCCGATCAGCACCGCGGAGCTGCCGAACACGTGCCGGACGACGAGCTGCCATCCGGGCTCGTCGCCGAAGATGAGCAGCGCGGCGGTGCATCTTGAGCTCGATTCGCGACGCTTCCCGCTGGAATTCGGCCTGGCGGCGGGCTTCATCCTGATGACAGCCGGCGTGCTCGGTGCGTTCATCCTGCTGATCATCTTCGAGTTGCTGAATGCCGGATTGCGTCGCTCCGACCCGGAGCACGAGGAGCTGGTGCGCCTGGCGCAGTTGATTCAGCGCCATCCCGACGGCCGCAAGCAGGTCCAGCGCATGAACGTGCATCAACGCTGGCAGCATTGGGACTCGTCATCACGTTTGTGGCACTGGTTTATACGGGGATGCCGATCAAGTTCGCGGATTCCGCCTGGGCTTCGCACCTGATTGACGCGGTTGGCGGCCTGTCGGTCGCGCGCTGGATTCACAGGGTTGCGGGTGTCGGATTGATGGCCGTTTTTCTTTATCACATCGGCTACATTACCGCGCAGGCGCTGCGTACACAGGCCCGCGAGCGCGCCGCGGGACGGAAAATTCCACTTTGGCGCGTCGCGATCTCCCATCCACTCATGCTGGGGCCGCGCGATCTGAAGGAAGCGGTCGAACTCGGCTCCTATCTGCTCGGCCGACGGCGGCATCGGCCGCGGTTCGGGCGTTTCAACTTCACCCAGAAGTTCGAGTATTGGGCGGTGTTCTGGGGCGTTCCGGTGATGGGACTGTCGGGGCTGGCGCTCTGGGGCATGCCGGCTGTCACCGATTGGCTGACCGGGCGCGCGATGAATTTCGCCTACATTGTGCATTCGGACGAGGCGTATCTCGCGTTCATCTACATCGCGACGGTCCACTTGTTCGGCGTGATCCTCGCCCCGGTGGTGTTTCCGCTTTCGCTTGGCACGCTTTCGGGGCAAGCTCCCGCGCTGGAACTGGCCGAGGCGCATCGCGGCGAGCTTGAGGAGATCGCCAAGCGGCTCGGCGTCGTCGCCACCGCGCCGCCAAAATCCGCGCGGCGCGCCGCGCTTGGCCGCTGGCTCGGAAATGCCGCGCGCCGGCTGTACAGCCTGTCACTCATGGTGGCATACGGGTTCCTCGCCTATTTCTCGATCCACTTCCTGCTGGGCTTGCTCGCGGGTCATCAGGAACCGCCGGCCGAGATCGTCGATATTCCGCGCCGGCTCGAAGTGGCCGAGCTCGTTTCTTTGACGACGCCGACGCATGAGAGCGTCAACGAACGGCCGCGCGGCCCGCTCGCACACTTCCATCAGATTCCGCAATGGTTCAGCCCTGATCCGGGCAATTCGTGCGCGACGGTCGGATGTCACGGCCCGCTGCCGCACGGCAAGCGCGTCGAGACGCGTGCGTTCCTGAACATGCACACCACGTTCGTGGATTGCATGGTTTGTCACGCCAATGAACATGCCGGCGCGACCGCCGGATGGCTGCGGTTGCCGAGCCGTACACCGATCGCGCGGCCGGCGCTACTGGTACTGGCCGATTATCTGGCAGAGCTGCCAAATCCGCCGATCGATCCCATCAAAGCAAGCACCGAACTGCGAAAACTGATCTCCGCGGCGCGGCCCGACGTCGAAGATCAGGATCGGTTCGCGGATTGGCTGCTTGCGCTCGAGACGACAAACCCAGGCGGGAAGCCGTTTCAGGGGCTGGTGCATGAAATTCGGGAGGACATCCAGACGCGAACGCACGGCGAATACGGCGCGAAGATCGCCTGGCTCTCCGACAATCGACCGAAGTCGGGGCTGGACGACAGACAGCAGGCGGCCGCGTCCCGTGTGCGGTCGCTCGGCGCGGCGGCGCGATTTGATGCGGATTCGTCCGCCAAGCGCGATCTGGACCTGGTCCACCGCGACGTCCGGCCGACGGGCGCACTCTGTACGCCGTGCCACTCGTCCGAGCCGCAGCTTGTGGATTGGAATCGGCTCGGATATTCAGCCGAACGAGTGCGGGGGTTTGAGAACGATCCGACGATTCGCTCGATTCTCTCGATCGAATCCGGTCAGCCATTCCGATTGCCGATCGCCGGGCCCACGGAGCGTTAATGCGTCTGCTCGCCCTCATCGCGCTGCTTACTTTGGGCGCTGCTGCGTCAGGGCAGACGGCTCAGCACCGCTATACAGCTGTGCGACAACAGGAGTTTTCGCTCAGCGAGGGGCCCGGATTGCTGATGCCGACGGGCGTGGCGGTCGGTCCGGGCGGCCTGGTCTACGTCGTCGACGGTGCGAACGACCGGCTGGTGATCTTCGACGCATCCGGCGCGCCGCGCGGCGAGCTGCGGCAGATCGGCGCCGAGACGCTGCGAAACCCGATGAGCGCCCGGTTTGACGCGGAAGGCCGAATCTGGATCGCGGACACTGGAAACCACCGCGTGCTCATCGGCTCGCCCGAGGGCCGCTTGATCCGCAGCGTGCGCATCGCCGGCGAAGGGACAGGGCCGGAATCGGACGTGACCGACTTTGCTGTGACATCCGACGCTCGCACGCTCTGGGCCGTGGACAACGATCATCATCGATTGCTCGAGATTCACCTGGCCGACGAATCCGCCCGCCCCCTCGGAAAACGTGGCGAAACGCTGGGGCTGTTTCAATATCCGTTTGCGATCGACATCGCTTCGGACGGTTCCATGCTGGTCTCGGACGCGCTCAACGGCCGAGCACAAGCGTTCACCCCCGCCGGGGCGCCCTCGGGGACGATCGGCAGCTACGGCGTGGAGCTTGGAAATCTCTATCGCCCGAAAGGCCTGCGAGTCGATGCGGACGGCAACATCTGGATCAGCGACGGCGTGCTGGGCGTGCTCAGCGTTTTTTCGCAGGACGGCCGCTTCATTGATGTGCTGCGCGCGACGGACGGGACGCCCTACCGCTTTTCGGATCCGAGCGGGCTGACCTTTGATTCGCAGCAATCGCTCTACGTTGTCGAAAGTGGCGCGAATCGCGTGGTGAAGCTGCGGATCGAGGCAGCGCACGATGCGCCGCGCTCCGTCTCGGCGGCCGCCCGAACCAGCGCATCGCCGCAGTCCGCGCGCGGCTGCACGGTGTGTCACATCGAATGGATCGAGCCGCTCCGCAACGGCCACGCAACGGAGCTGATTTCGCCGCCCGAGAATCCTCCGCAGGCGCCGGCCGTCAGCCGCGGCTCTACCTGCTGGGGCTGCCACGACGGCGTGGCGGCCGATTCGCGGCGCATGGTGGCGGGCGCGCATGCGCATCAGCCGGAGCGCGCCTTGCCCGCGACGATGGGGACGGGCGATCTGCCGCTGGTGAATGGCGTGCTGGACTGCCGCACATGCCACATGGCTCACGGCCCGAACTCCGGGTCGAGCATCGAGAAGATTGTGTACCTGCGCACGCGCGGCGACGCGGCGAGCCTGTGCCTGAAGTGTCATGCCGATTTGGGTGGCGCAGGTGACCGGCACTCGCATCCGCTGGGTCGATCGGCGGCACCGATCCCCGATCGCCTGCGCAGCGCCCGGCAGCAGTCTGCTCCGGACTCCGTGGACTGCCTTACTTGTCATGCCGGCCACCGCACGCCCGACGCGCCGCTGCTGCGGGCGCCGATCGACGACAATTCACTTTGTCTGTCGTGCCATTCCTCGCTGAGCAGCGAGCTGTTTGATGAAACACACCGCAGCGCGCACGGCCGGCTGCCACAGCTCAGTGACGAGCAGGCGGCCTATCTGGGCGAGCTCGGGCGCGGGTCGGAAAGCGGAAAACTGCGCTGCGTCTCGTGCCATTCGACTCACCACGCGCCGCAGGAAAACCTGCTGGCGATCGACATGCGCGCCGACGCGGGCTGCCTGCGGTGCCATTCGGAAATGGCGTCGGTGGCCGAGAGCCCGCACGATCTGCGCGCCAGTCATCCGGAGTTGAAGGATCGTCACGGCGCGTCGATCAGCACGGCCGGTCCGTGTGCTGCGTGCCACTCGGCCCATGCCTTCAATCGCGAAGCTCTGCCGAATGCGGCGGACGGGAGCGGCAAGTGCCGCGCGTGTCATGCGCCGCAATCCGAAGTGCATGCAACGTCGATCGGCGATCGCAATCACCCCAACGAAGCCTGCTCGTCCTGCCACAATCCGCATAAGCCCGAGTTCGGCCAGTTCCTCGCGCAGCCGGTTGAAACGCTTTGCACGTCCTGCCACACGCAAGAAGCGGGCGTGCATGGGGGTGGGCACGATCCGGCGCGACTCGCCGCGGGGGGATCGGAGTTCAGCGATTGCCGCGCGTGTCATCGCCCGCATGGCGACGAACAGCACGGACTTTGGCGGGCGGAAACGGATCTCAGCGGCGGGCCGGACGCGGTCTGTCTCGGTTGCCACAAAGACGCCGCCTGGCAGGGACACGAACAGCGCGGCGCACTGCATCCGCGCGTCGCGGCGAACAGTGCAACGACCGCGCTGCCGCTCGGCGAGATGGGAGCAGACCAGTGCGCTCCGGTCGCCTGTCGCACTTGCCACGATCCGCATAGCGGCAAAACGCCCGGAAAGGCGCTCTTGCGCGTCGCGGATGATCAGCGGCCCGACGCGCTGTGCATGACGTGCCATAGTGCCCAGCAATACATCGAACTTACCGGGCATGCCCCGCAGAGCCTCGCGCAGGCCGGGCTCGACTCGCAGAGCTGCCTGCCGTGTCACAGCATGCACGGCGACGCGCGACTAGCTGATCCCGACACGCTTTGGACTCGGCCGGTCACGCGCGGCGCGGGCGATCGCGCGCATCCCGCCGACGCGATTTGCGAGAGCTGCCATTTTGCCGGCGGAACGGCCGCCCCGCCGCCGGTCGCGACTCATCCGCGCGTGGTGATGCTCGACCCCACCGCGCCGCAGAGTTCGCTGCCGATCTTCGATGAACAGGGCCGGCAAGCCGCGCTGGGCTTCATCGCCTGCCGTACGTGCCACCAGCCGCACGGCAAGAAACCGCCGGAGGAGTCGTATGTGCAGGTGCGGCGTGCTCAATTGCACTTGAGGGCGTACGAAGCGCCGAACGTTTGCAGCACTTGCCACCGAGCGGATGGTCTGCGGAGATTCCTCTATTTCCACGACCCGCAGCGCCGCGCCGCGGCCGGGAGCACGGATGCGCCGACGCCGGGTCGACCGGAGTGGCGGACTTCAGAGCAGTGATCTACTGATCCAGCGACCAGTGACCGGAATCCTCCGCGCCGATGTAGAACAGAGACTCATACGCTGTGGGCCCTGCACTCTCGGAGTATTTTCTGACCTGAAGCTGAAAACGGCCGTCTTCGAGTCGGGAGTATTTCCAGCACTTCGCGCCCCACGTCGGTTGAGGAACATCGAAATTCTTCACCTCGCCGAGGGATTCCGGAAACGCGCCGTGTTCAGCCTTGAAGCGACGAAGTTCGGTGACAATCTGATCCCCGAGCGCCTGTGTTTCCGGAAGCGCTCGCTGCTGATCCAGCGACCAGGCCCTGTAGTCGCCCACCAACCAGTACAGGGCGAAGGTTGCCACAGCTACACCGAATACGGCCAGAAAGAAGGCGAATGCCCAAAATCTTGAGCCGGTAGGTTCTCCTCGCTCGGTAGTCGCTACGCGCATTTTTACTGCTTCGCTGAAGCGATAAACGCGCGAATGGCGTCGCGCTGCTCGGTGATCGTCTCGAGCGGGCCGGTCGCCTTAACGAACCACGGACCGCCGGGCGATTCGATCACGGCCGCGATCATGCGGTAGCCGCTCACGGGCGCGGCCGCCGGCTGGCCGGGGATCATCGCGCCGGCGGAGAATGTTCCGGCGATATCGAGCATGTGCACCTTCATTCCGCCGGCTTCGAACTCCTCGCGCACGACTGCGGCATCGGGAACGGGCTGCCCCTCAGCGGTCGTGAATTGGCCCTTCCAGCGGTCGAGATTGTCGGTGACGCCGCCACCCTCGCCTTTTCCAAAATAAAAGACGATCAGCTCGCCGTCGGCCGCG
>JBGAJB010000419.1:0-2182 GCA_044225155.1 Phycisphaerae bacterium
AGGTCGCACTTATTCAGGAAGACGACCAGCTTCGGCACGTTCACCTGGCGGGCGAGCAGCACGTGCTCGCGCGTCTGCGGCATCGGGCCGTCCGCGGCGCTGACCACCAGAATCGCGCCGTCCATCTGGGCGGCGCCGGTGATCATGTTCTTGACGTAGTCGGCGTGGCCCGGGCAGTCGATGTGGGCGTAATGCCGATTCTCCGTCTCGTACTCGACGTGCGCGGTCGAGATCGTGACGATCTTCGTCGGGTCGCGGCGGCCGTCCTTCTCGGAGGCCTTTGCGATCTGATCGTAGGTCTTCACTTCGCCGAGCCCGCGCGCGGCCGAAACGGCCGTCAGCGCAGCGGTCAACGTGGTTTTGCCGTGATCGATGTGACCGATCGTCCCGACGTTCACGTGCGGCTTCTTACGTTCGTATACACCTTTGGCCATTCAAATCACTCCCGAATTCTCGAATCCGGCGGATCCGCCAAAGGCGGCCGCAACCACTCGTTGCCCTTCCACTAAGGAACGTTGAGCTATTCGCCCGGCGCCGGCTGTAAGCCGCCTGCCGCGCCCTGTCAGAGCTGCTGACGGGAATTGAACCCGTGACCTCGTCCTTACCAAGGACGCGCTCTACCAGCTGAGCTACAGCAGCACGCGCCATGCCGCCGCGGCGCACCTCGCGCCCGCCAACACGAAGCGGTCGGCAATGCCGGACTGGGCATTGTAGGTAAGGTCCGAACTTTGTCAAAAGGGAAAATGCGCCTCTATTTCCCGCCGGGGCCGCTGGTTACAACAGCCGTGGATTCACGTCTATTTCGCAGGCGCAGGCGGTCTCGCATGTTCGCGGGTTGGCCAAAAGGGACCGCCTTCAAGCTCGCTGCGATTTCGCTCATCCTCCTGCATTCGTGCGTCCAAACAGTGTTTGGCGGGGAAACGGCTCAGTTCGTACTCGAGGACTCGGCGCTGAACTCACTTGTGCCGCTTAGTCCCGGCGACGAGTTCGGAGCTTCCGTCGCGCATCGGAGGGGCGGCCGGCCCGAAGGGCGCTGCGCAGGGCGGGGCGAAAACGTTCGAAGCGTTCTTGATCGGCTATTTTGCCGGTGCAAAATTCTCCGGCATCCATTTCGGCAGGCCGGCGATTTCCTTTCGCGCCGCCTCCGACGTCGGCACGCCCCACGCGGAAAAGAACGGGCCGAGATCGCGCCCGACGGTCTTCGACATGCGCACCAGCCACTGGTCGCGCTTCTCGTCGTCACTCTTGGGCCGCGCCGCCCGATCCAGGTCGCGGTATTCCGCGAAGACGTGCTTCAACGCATCCCAGCCGAATGCCTCACGCAATTGGACATACATCGTCAGCGCCAGAAACGGATCGCGCTTCCACTGCTCGAATTTCGCCCCGGCCGCGACGTACTTCTTCATCCCTTCGTCGAGTTTCGGCAACGCGTCATGTCCGGCGCGCTGCGGCAATCCGCAGACCGTTTCGCAGATGTAGAGCGAAAAGAGATTGCAGGTCACTTCGCCCGTCCCGTCGAACGTCCAGTCGCCGCTCTGATGATTGTGGCCCAGTTCGTGGAACAGCCCCCACTGCCCCGCGAGCAGTTTCTCGCGGCTGACCATCGCCGCCGCCGCGTCGAGATGCGTCATGATCGGATAGCCCGAGTGCATGTAACCCGCGCTGATCTGCACGTCAGCCACATAACGCTCCGGCCGCTGTCGGTCGCGAGGACGACCGGCCAGGTCGGCCGCCGCGTCGAGTACGCGATCCCACAACTCCAGCACGGCTTCGGGATCATCGAGCGCGCGAATCTCTTTGCTCGGCACCGTCACGATGACTTTTGCGGTCTCCAGTTCGGCCCACGGTCCCGGTAGATTGCGGATACGCGCTTTCCACTCGTCGACACTGGTTTTCCCACGCACGAAGCGCGGCGCTTCGACTCCACCGTCGATTTGAACATCAATGGTGCGCGGCTGTTTCTGATCTGGCGCCTCAACATAGATGAGCCCGCCGAACTCGCTCGCCACTTCCGTTCGCTCCCCGTCCAGCGGCCAATCGCGGGAGATGCTCGGCACGCGCTTCCAGACGTCCGCGTGCCATAGCTCATCCGTATGTGCGCCGATCCGTACGCGCAGCTTGCGATCGATCGAGTCTTTCGGAATCGTGATGGAGATCCGCGCTCCGGCATCCGCATACAGCC
>JBGAJB010000051.1:0-16553 GCA_044225155.1 Phycisphaerae bacterium
CCGGTGCACATGGTGGATCAGGCGCTCGCGGCCGAGATTGCCAAGACCTATTCCTGCGAGACGCCGGCGCAGTCACGGCTGCTGCCGACGCTCTATCGCCGCACGGGAGTGCAGCGGCGCGGCAGTACGGTCGTCGAAGAATATGACGGACAGACTCTCCGGCAGACTTTTTTTCCGGCTTGGAAGGGGGGCGCCGATCGCGGCCCCGGCACAGCGGCGCGCAGTGACCGATATGCGAAAGACGCCCCGCCGCTGGCGCAGCGCGCCGCGGAAGCGGCCCTCGTCGACGCGAATTGCCCGGCTTCCGAAATCACGCACCTGGTCACCGTTTCGTGCACGGGGTTCTTCGCGCCTGGGGTGGACGTGGCGCTGATCAAGCGGCTCGGCCTCGCGCCCACCGTGCAGCGCACGAACGTCGGATTCATGGGTTGCCACGGCGCGATGAATGGTCTGCGCGTGGCCGGGGCGATCGCGCGCAGCGAGCCGCATGCGCGCGTGTTGCTATGCGCGATCGAGTTGTGCAGTCTGCACTATCACTATGGCTGGGATGCGGAGAAAGTTGTCGCAAACGCGCTGTTTGCAGATGGGGCGGCGGCGGTCGTGATCGGAGGGGCGAAGCCGGACGGCGCCAATCGCAACGCCTGGAAGATTCGCGCCAGCGGTTCCTGCCTGCTGCCGAATTCCGAAGAAGAGATGACCTGGAAGGTCGGCGACTATGGCTTTGAGATGACGCTGTCCGCGAAAGTGCCGGGCTTGATCGAGCAGCATGTGCGGCCGTGGATGGAGCGCTGGCTGGCGACGAACGAGCTGCGCGTCGATCAGATTGGCTCGTGGGCCGTGCATCCGGGTGGGCCGCGCATCGTCGACAGCGTAGCTGCGAGTCTTGGATTGCAGGCCGGGATTACGTCGGTATCGGATGAGATTCTGAGCGAATTCGGAAACATGTCGTCGCCGACCGTGCTGTTCATTTTGCAGCGATTACGCCAGCGCGCGGCCAAGCTTCCGTGTGTCGCGCTCGCGTTTGGGCCAGGATTGATGGCCGAAGCGGCGCTGCTCGGCTGATCGCGATCAGTCGACTTCCGGGCGCTCGGGAACCGGCGCGTCCGGCTCTGCGGGCTTGCTTGCCGGCCGTGAGGCTGCGGGCGCGGAGGCAGGTTCGGTTTCGCGGCGCAGGCGATCCGCCTCGCCCGCGGTGGGATCCGGCGCGTCCCCGGGGCGACGGCTGAGATTGGTGAACCCTTCCAAATCGCGGACCTGCGTAACAAGGCGCGTCAGCGAATCTCGAAGCGCCGACAAGCGGGCGCGTTCCTCGCGGCCCGCGTCAATTCGCGCGTCAAAACGCAACCGCGCGCCGATGATCGCGGCCAGCTCGCGAGCGCTGGCGACCAGCCGGGGGGCATCGGGCTGCAGCACGTCATAAGACTCCGGCTTCGCGACCCAGTCCGTGAGCCGCTGACCGTCGAATTCGGCCGCCAAACGTTCGGACTGGAGCGCTTCCAGGCGTCGTCCGAGCGCCGCGCCTTCGTACGGTGTCGCGAAGCGGAGCGAAAAGCCGTCGCCGCCGTCGCGCAGCGCCGCGCGGACGCGCGCATCCGCAAGCAGATCATCCAGATTCACGCCGCGCGCGCGATGGCACTGTGCTTCGAGCAACGGGAGTTCAGTCGCCTCTGCGCGTGTGACGAGCCGCTGCAGCGCGCGTAGTGCGGCGGCGGAATCACCGTCGTCGAGCAGTTCGAACGCTTCGCGCAGAATCTGTTCGTGCGAGCTGGAGGCCCGTTTGGGCTCCGCGGGTGCGGCGCGCTCGGCAAGGGGCGATTCGGGAACAGGCAGCGAAGCCGCACTTGGCAGGTCCGGCGTGACCGATTTCACCGCGCTGAGGGCGAAAGAACGGACAATTCGCGCGCCGCTCTCAAATTCCACCCGAAAATAGAGCCGAGTTTCCGAGCGGCGTACGATCGTGCCGTGGTAGGTGCGGCCATCGATGAGTTCCAGCGTGTCCGCATGGACGCGGCGCTCCGTGGCGATCAGAATGATCAGAAGCAGGAAAATGCGGCGCACGCAAACGACCTCCACGCGGCGCACCTGGGCGAGTGACGAGTATACATGAGCGGATCATCCCCTTCGCCGCAATCGACGGAGTCACCCGCGTGCGGCGTCATCGCCGATCCGGGACTGCTGCCCGAATTGCTGCCGGCGGCCGCCGCGGCGGGATTGCGAGTGAGCGCGATCGCCGGGATTCCCGCGTCCGCCACGCCGCCCGATGCGACGCGCTACGAAGACACGCGCGTATTGATCGCGCAATCGGGCGTAACGGCACTCCTGCTGGCCGGTTCTCCGCGTGAGGGCGTCGAGCTTGCCGCACTGGCGATCAATGCCGGATTGCATCTCTGGCGACTGGGTTCGCTGGGGCGGAACTTCGCGGAAGCGACGGAGACGATTTCGCGCGCGCGGGCAGGTGGGCGCGTTTACCGGGTGGCGTCGACGTGGGAGCCGCAGCGGGACCGCGTGCGGGCCTTGCTGGGGCGAAGCGAAGGCATGCGTCCGATTTACAGCGATTTGCAGGTAGCGGCATCCGGTCCGCCGCTGGCGTCCTGGCGCTCCAGCCTCGTGGATGCCGGCGGGGGAGTATTGGCGCAAGATGCATATTCGCAGCTTGAATCGCTCGTAGCCCTGCGCGGGCTGCCAGAAAGCGTCAGTGCGGCGACGACGCGCTGTCGCCGGCGCGAAGGTGAAGCGCCGCGCGAGACCGAGGATATCGCTACGGCGGTCTTGCGATTCGAGACTGGCGTGGCCGTCATTCGCGCGACCTGGGACATTCCGCCGTGGGAAACGTGCACGACGCATCACGCGCCGGAGGGCACGATTTGCTTGCGCCGCGCGAGTGCCGTGCGATGCGGTCTGGATGGAGCGGTTCAGGAGGAGGCGGTGCTCCCCGCGGATCTGCTCGCGACCGAGATGGCCCGCTTTGTGCGTGAGCTGCGCGGGCTGGTCGCGCCCGAAGAACGCGAAGCGGCGCAGGAACGTCATCTGGCCGTCAGTGCACTGCTCGAAGCCGTTTATCTCTCCGCCCGCAATGGTCAGCCCGAAAGTCCCCGGCACCGATACGAGGTTCAAAAGTGGCCCGAACCGCGCTTCTGAGTCGCGCGGCGCTGGCCGCGCTTTTGCCGCTGCTCACGGGTTGTCCGACCGCCGACCGGCTTGGCAGCGGAGGACCGCCGTCGACCGGGGGCGTTACGGCCTGGGTGGTCAGCGGCGACGACCTGCTCGACGCAAATTCCGTCCCCCAGGCAGAGAACACGGTTTTCTCCGCAGGCGCCAGTCACATCACGCTGCGCAGCACGGCGAACGACGTGGTGGCGTTTCAGGTCGGACTTCGCGGCAACGGCAGCGTCGACGTGCGGGTGAGTGATCTGGCGGAATCCTCTGGCGCAACGCTGACAGCCGCGGAGAACATCAGCCGCTTTCACGTTCTGACGACGCGCGTGGATCAATTCGAGAGCTGGTATCCCTGGCACACGGGTCGCTCGGCTCTGCCGATCGACGTGCCGGATGTGCTCGTGCCCTGGGATGCGCCGCGCGGCGGCGGTGCGGCGCGTCTTGAGTCCGGAAGTAATCGCATCGTCTGGGTGGACGTGCGCGTTCCCGCGGGAACGTCCGCAGGCGAGTATCAGGGGAAGATCGACATCGCGCGCCCCGGCGGCGCTCTGATCCGCTCGTTCGACCTCACGCTGAATGTCGCGGACGTGGAGTTGCCGGAGCGCCGGACGCTGCCGTTCGTGGCGCGCGTCGATCCGCGCGATTTGCTCGCGAGTCACCTCGCGTGGCCGCGCAGCCCGGCCGAAGAGACGCGACTCCTGCCGGATACGGCCACGCACGCCCAAGCGGTCGCGCTGGTTCGCGCGACGATGGAATTGCTGCATGAACATCGCCTGACGCCCGTGCTTTGGGCTTCATTTCCGAAATACCGTCCGAGCGGGCCGACCGCGGTCGACATCGACTGGGAGCCCTACGACGCGCTCGTCGGGCCGTGGCTCGACGGCAGCGGCTTTGCGGATCAGACCGGGCTCGCGGCGTGGCCGCTGCCGGTTTCGCTGGACTATCCGAGCGCAACGCTGAACGGCGGCGTGGGCTCGCCGCAGTACGAGCGATTGCTGCGCGCCTATCTCACGGCTTGCGAGCAGCACTTCGCGGAAAAAAAGTGGATCGGGCGCGCGTTTGTGCGCCTGATTCCGCCGGGACCGCTGACGGCCGATTCGCTGGAACGGGCTGGGCAGGCGCTCGGCGTCGTGCGAGCCGTCGGACCGGCACCGTTGATCGCGCACCTCCCGATGCGGTCGTTGCGAGCCCTTGGCTGGGTCGGTGCCCCGGCGCTCGATGCACCGCCCGCAGACATCCTCGCGCCGCCGGCCATGTGGTTTGAGCCGAGCGCGCTCTCCGGTCGTGCGGGCGGGCGCGGGGCGTGGTTCATGCCGGATGAGCCGCCTTACTCGCCCTCGCTGCGGCCGGAGGGTTTGCCCGGCGACGCGGGCTTGCTGCCGTGGATCGCGTACCGCTATCGCGCGGGCGGAATCTGGATTGAGCACGCGGCCGACGACGCGGATTCGGTAACGGCGCGCGGACGGCGCTCGGCATCGGCGGCCCTTCTTCGCAGTGGAGCGGAATTCGGATTGGACAAACCCGTTGCGACGGTCCGTTTGAAGCGCTTGCGCCGCGGCCTGCTGGACTATGAACTACTTCGCCTCGTCGAGAACCGCAGTCAGCCGCTCCTGGCGCGGCGCACAATCGAGCAACTCGTGCGCTGGGCATTCACCGATGCGGCGGCCGAAGCACTGGTCGCGCCGCGCGCGAGCGGTTGGCCGCGTGATCCGAGCGCAAGCGGTTTGGCGCGGAACCTTTTGCTCGACGAGCTTTCGGGTGCCTCCGGGATGACCGCGGGCGATTGGGGGCGGCTCATGAGCCGATCCAATCGGCTGGTTGCGCAGGTGCGCGGCGTGCGTCTCCACACGACGGAGAGCGAAACGATCGCGGACGTGAGCCTGGCGCTTTCGAACGCGACAGAATTGCCGGTAATGGGCGCGTGGACGCTCGGCAATGCATCGGGGCCGCTGCGACTGCGCCAACCAATGGAGATGACGGCCGCTCCCGGAGCGCGCGCCGTAGGCACACTGACGCTGTCAGCCGGCGGAGTTGCCTATAGCGCCGACGGGTTCGTGCCGCTCGCGCTGCAATTTGACGCCGGCGATAGCGGTGCGATCGATGTGCCGGCGCGGCTGGCGGTGACGAGTTGCGTGCCGTCCGTCGCCCACACCTCCGTCGACGGGAGTGACGACGACTGGCTGGTCGCGCCGAACAACACGGCCGGCGATTTTCGCCTGGTGCGCGGCGATGGTCAGCCGGGAGCGGGCGGCAGCGGTGGCGCCGGAGTTCCGGCGACACGCACGCGCGCGAATTTCTGGCACGACGATCAGTTCCTCTACGTCGCGATTACAGCCGGTTTGGCGCCGGGCGATCGCCTGCATTTCCGCGCGGACAACACGATTCCGATCGACGGTGCGATTCCGTGGGGACAGGATCTGATTGAGATCATTCTGGATCCGGCAACGCCGCCGGCCGCTTCGCCGAGTGAACTCTATGTGCTGCAAATCAAGCCGAATGGACTCGTCGTTGGGCGCAAAGGTGCGCTGACGGATCCGCCGATGGCCGACAGCACGCATTGGGAATCGGGAGCGCGCGTCGCGGTCAGCACACGCTCGGACGCGTGGCTCGTCGAAGCGGCGATTCCGCTGGCGAATCTCGGCGCGGCCGCAGCGCGAGCCGCCATCTGGGGTGTGAACGTGACGCGTTTGGATTCGTCGCGCGGCGAGTATTCCAGTTGGTCCGGAGCGCGCGGGCATGCTTATGCGCCTGACACGCTCGGCAATCTGATTTTTGTACGCCCCGCGCCGCAATAACCAGCGACGCTCGGGTTCGTGGATCGCACTCGCTGCCCGCATCGCGAGATTCATGGAGTGCGGGGATGTCATCGACGCCGATCATTCGTCCGGCCCGCTGCGAACACGATCTGGCCACCGCGCGGGAACTCTTCCTCGAATACGCGGCCGAAATCGGTCACGACCTCTGCTTCCAGAGTTTTCAGGCGGAGTTGGAAAATTTACCGGGCAAGTACGCTCCACCCGCGGGCGAACTGCTCATCGCCTGGCGTGATGAGCATGCGGTGGGTTGCGTGGCGATGCGCCCGCTGGAAAGCGACTGCTGCGAGATGAAACGTCTCTATTTGCGGACGAGCGCGCGCGGCAGCGGACTGGGCCGAAGGCTCGCGCAGGAGATTCTCGCCTGTGCCGCACGCGCGGGCTATCGCCGTATGCGACTCGACACACTCAGCACCATGACGGCCGCGCAGGCGCTCTATCGCAGCCTCGGTTTCGTGCAGTGCGGCGCCTATTACGACAATCCGCTGGCGGGCGTCGTATACATGGAGTGCGCGTTGAATCGAGGATGCGCTTGAGTGGCGACGGCGAGGGAACGAGTCCTTAAGGCCTTGTATGACGGCTTCGTAACCACCTTTGCGCGATTCTCAACGAGAATTCATGAAGGCGGCGTAGAAGCCTAACTATGCATTGCTAGACTCGCGCTCGATGCAGGTCGAGACCGGCGAGAGAGCGTTCCTTTCGGATGAGCTGACGCAACCGAGCGCTATCATTGACAGCAGCGACTTTCCAATGGTTCTGTCGCTCTGGCTCCTGTTGCTGGTCTTTGCGTTCCTGACCGACAAGACGGTGCTGCACTGGGTCGGGGAACTGGCGACACAGGGAAGCTTGCAGCGCCGGATTATCAAGCTCTCGGCCCGCAGCGTGCAGTGGTGGATGTTTGTCGCCTTGGCGCTGCCGCTGGCGCTTCATCGTCGGCGGACGAGGCTTCTAACCGGATATGCGCTCTGCGTGGCGTGCTGCATCGGCATGTTGCACATTCTGAAATTCGTGGTCGGGAGAGCCCGTCCCGACCTGAATCTCGGCACGTTCTACTTCTGCCCGTTTGGCGATCCCGTACAAGGCTTCGACTCATTCCCCTCGGGGCACGCCACAGAAGTGCTGCTGTTGGCCGTGCTCGGGACGCTTTATTTTCCCTGGATGCGCTGGGTAGCTTTTCCCCTCGCGGTTCTGGTCTGCATTTCGCGCCTCGCGCTGGAGCGCCACTTCGCGTCGGACGTGATCGCGTCCTTGGGGTTGGTTCTGATCGTCGTCTTCACCTGCCAGCGATGCCTGCCGAGCGGGACATTCAGCGCCGTGCGTTTTCGAACTAGCTAGCCGGTGAGAACGTCGTCGAGCATCGCACCTTCCGGGCTCTCAACCTCCAGCGCGCAGCTCCAGCCGAGCCGGCCGCGCATGACCTGCAGCAACACGACATTCGCGCCGGCGCGCAGCTCGCAGCCCACATGGTCGTGCAGCACAGCCCACGGTCGTCCGGTCACGTATTTGTGGAGCATCTGGCCATTGAGCCAAACCGTGACCGCGTCGCCGGACTGAACGCGCAGCCGGACGGCGCGGGTGGCGGATGATTCGAGAATTGCGGCCGCGAAGATGATCGGCTCGACCGTGTCACCGAAGAGCGAAGTGAAATCCGGCGCGAAGCGCTCCAGTGGCTCGACTCGTGCGTCGAGCGGTCGATCAACAATCCTCCAGCCGTTCTCAGGAGCGTGAATCCCGCGTGCCTTCAATCGCGAGAAGTCTCGCATAGCTTCCTGCGCCTCGCACTCGCCGTACGGGCCGCGGACGTACCAGCGATTGATGCCCGGAAAAACGCGGTGGGCAATTGTTACGCGTGCGTTGCCGGCCATAGCGACTGCCGAAATGTGCCGGGTTTGCAGGGGATAATTGAGTGGCCAACGCCCCGTGGATCGAATCCGCATATCGCCGCCGGCGTCCGCCGCGTTCTCCGGGGCGGACATTTGCAGCGGCGCGTCCGAGGAGTGAACGGATAGTCGCAGCTGTTGATCGCCCGGAATCTCGACGCAACACGGAAGCGCGGCTTCGGCGACGACGGAGAGCGCCGGCGCGGCGGAATCAGAGCAGCCGCCGAGTTCGAGGCGAAGGTAAATGTCTTCTTCCTTGATCGCCGGCCGAGGGAGGCGATCGGCCCGAAAGTGCAGTTCGATTTCCAGCGGTGTGCTGATGTCGGCGACAGGAAGAACAACCTGATCGTTCCGGACTTCGAGCGCCCCGCCGTGCACGCTGGCGTCGGAGATCTCGAATCCCGGGCAAAGTCGAATCTCAACGCCGCGCCGCCGGGGCATTCCCGGATACTCGCCGGCGGTCGGACCAATCGTGAGGGAAGCAACGCCATCGCGGAATCGGCAGCGAATCGGCGTCCAGGCGCATTCGCCGCGCTCGTAGCCGCGGCTAAGGCCATCGTCTTCATAGACGCGCGCGTCAAAGGTCGCGTCGTCGCCGCCCGGAAACACGAGCAGCGAAAGTTGTGAGGATTCGTCGGGCGTATTTGCGCCGCGCGGTTGGCTGACGGGGATGACCGCGCCGGCGCGCGCGAACAACGGAATCTCGCTCAAAGGAACGCGAAGGCACGCCTCTCCCGGGCCTGAATACAGCTTCCCGCTGAACCAGTTTCGCCATTGTCCGGGGGGCAGCCAGACGCGTACGCACGCGATGCCCGTTTGCGGGTTTGCAGGCTCGGTCACGGGCGCGACGAGCAGATCATCGCTGAAGAGATACTCATCGCGCCGCGCGTACGCCTCTTCGCATTTCGGCCATTCGTAATACAGCGGTCGGCAAAGCGGCAGCAGCTCGTCGTGACACAGCCGTGCGGCCGTGTAGAGGTAGGGGAGCAGCTCGTAGCGCAGCAGCCAGGCCCTTTTTGCGGCCGCGAAGATGTGCGGCTCGAAGGCCCAGATGCGGCGCTCGGCGTCGGCGCGTTTGGTCGTGTGCGTACGAAGCACGGGGCTGAGCGCGCCCCATTGCAGCCAGCGTACGTAGAGTTCCGGATCGACCGGCCCGGGCTGATGGCCGCCGATGTCGTGGCTCCAATACCCGTAACCGACATTGCCGGCCGTGGCTGTGAATTCCGGCTGAAACGCGAGCGAACGCCAATCGCAGTAAGTGTCGCCGGAAAATCCGATCGGATAGCGATGATTTCCCAGGCCGCCCCAGCGCGAAAAAATGAGCGGTCGCTCGTGCTTGGCCCCGGCATCGCGCTCCCAATCGGCCCAATGCAGATGGTTCAACCAGAAGAGCGGGTCGAGTCCGGCCACGCTCGTCTGCGCGCCTTGTTGCCAATCCATCCACCAGAAATCGACGCCCTGTTTCTCGAGCGGATGGTGCAGGCGGCGGAAGTAAGACGAAATGAAACGCGGATCGGTGCAATCAAACGGCGCGCGCTCGGTAGTGGCTGGATCGAGTCCAAGATCACGGCACACGTCCGCAAAGGCGGATTCGTGTCGACCGACGCCGTCAGCCGGGTGCAGATTGAGTGCGACCCGCAGTCCTTCGCTGTGTGCCCACGCCAGGAAGCCAGGGGGATCGGGGAAATACGCGGGATTCCATGTGTAGCCGGTCCAGCCGTCGAGATGCCAGTCCATGTCGATGACGAGCACGTCGAGTGGCACGCCGTGAGCGCGGAACTCGCCCACGAGCGATCGCAACTCGGCATCGCTGTACGCCCAATAGCGCGACCACCAGGCCCCGAACACGTAGCGCGGCGGTAGCGGGGCGCGACCGGCGATCGCGGCGAAGTCGCGCAGCGCGGCGCGACAGTCGTGGCCGTAAGCGAAGAAGTACCAGTCGATCGCGGCCGGATCGGCGCGCGCCGCGACCCAGGGAATCAAGTCGTCGCTCTCACAGACCGCGGCGCTGGATGGGTTCGCGGCCGGCGCGCGGTCGAAAACGAGGCCGCCGGAGTCGTCGATCAGCGTCCATCCGGCCCGCGAGAGCAGTCCCGGTTCGAGCGTTGTCCGGCCCGAGACATTGTCCAGCGTGCGAGTTGTGCCGCCGAGGTTGCCTTCGTCCGGGTCGCCGGGACGCCAGAGCATTTCGCGTCCGCCCACACGGCCGCGAATATTCAGGTTGTCGGCGTGGGGAGGACGGCCGTCGTCGCGCCAGGTGAGTGTGAGGTTGTCGGTTTCGAGTCGAAGTTCCTGGCCATCTCGCGCCACCGAGAAGCGTGTTTCGCGGCCCACGCGAGCGCCCATGCGTAGCGAGGGGCGATTTTCAAACGTGTGAGTGGCGGACCATTCGATCCGCAGGACGCAAGCGGTGAGCACAGTGATGCGGAGATGGCCGAACTGAACGCAGCGGCTCAACGGTTCAGTTCCTTCGGTTCCGGGGCGCGGCATTCGGAGAAACATAGTGCGAAACGAAGTTTGCGCGCGATGGTCACAACGGGGCTGGAGAGTTGGCAAGGATTGCGGGGCATGCCGGCGCGAAAAGCCGTCGGCATGGCACCCAACACGTTTCCTATTTTGATGGACTTGTGCTTCCCGGTGGCATGGCTGCGGATTTTGGCAGCCATGCTGAATGGTGCAGGGAGTCTGTCGCGCCGCAGGGCATGCTCGCCGAAAGCCGCGAGCATGGCACCCTGGCACCACATGGCACCCCGACCCCCCGCTCGGTGCGCTGCGTTGCGGCGCGGCTGAACTTGAACTCAGGCGTGGGCCGAGTTACTTTGCTCGGCTCTTTGGGCGTGTGTCCGAGTGGCCAAAGGAGACGGGCTGTAAACCCGTTGGGTTACCCCCTACGCAGGTTCGAATCCTGCCGCGCCCACTCACTCTGCTTGCGTTTTCTGTTTCATTAGCGGGCGATTAGCGCGTTCCATTTCGAAGCGGCGTCGCTAAATGCCCGGAACGTCGAGGTCGATTTTCCAGCCGAATCCTGAGCTGAGCCGCTGTCGCCGCTTGCAATCCGACTTCCACCATCCAAAATCAGCGCCATGAAGCTCCGCCGTGCGTTGATCAGCGTCTGGGACAAGACGGGCATCGTCGATTTCGCCCGTGCGCTGCACGGCGAATTCGGCGTCGAGATCATCTCCACCGGGGGGACTGCCAAGGCGCTGCGCGACGCCGGCGTCCCAGTGACGCTGGTCGAGGACATCACCGGCTGCGGCGAGATGCTCGACGGGCGCGTGAAGACGCTGCATCCGAAAATTCACGCCGCGATCCTGGCGGACCGCGACAATCCGGAGCACATGCGGCAACTGGCCGAGGCGGGGATCGAGCCGATCGATCTGGTGGTCGTGAATCTTTACCCGTTTGAGAAAACGGTGGCCGACCCGGACTGCACGTTTGAGCAGGCGATCGAGATGATCGACATCGGGGGCGTGGCGCTGCTGCGCGCGGCGGCGAAGAATCACAAGCATGTGCTGGTTCCGAGCTGTGTTGAAGATTGCGACGCGCTGCTGACCTGGCTCCGGGATCGGGAAACGCTTTCGCAATCCGGATGGGAACGGGCACGCCGCGATTATGCAGATTCGGCGTTTATCAAAACTTCTCAATATGACGCCGCGATCTCAACCTGGATGAGTGCGCGCGACACGGCTGACCGAACGCCATTATTCCGATTCCTGCACTTAGTGGGATGGGGAGCGCTTCGCTACGGTGAGAACGCACAGCAAAGGGCTGAACTACTGGGCGACTCCGCAGTCGCGTCAACGCTCGACCTAACGACGGCCGATGTCGATCTCAACGCGCAGTCCAAGCAGCCGTTTTCGTACAACAACTACCTGGACGCTGATGCCGCGGTTGGATTGTGTGCAGAGATCGCGCGGGCATATGCACAATCGAGCCAATCAGTGCCCGAACCGACGATTCGAACGTGCGTGTTCATCAAACACACAAACGCCTGCGGCGTCGGCATCGCGGCCGCACCGAACGACGCCTATCAGGCGGCCTATCTCGGGGACCCGAACGCGGCGATGGGCGGCATCCTGGCAGTGAATTTCCCGGTGAAATCGGAGTTCGCTGAACTGGTGATGGAATCCCATGACCGCCTCGGAAAGCCCTTGAAAGAACGCGGAGCCGTGAATTCCCCCGGCGGGTTCTTTGTCGAGGTCTGGATCGCGCCGGAGTTTGACGAGGAGGCGGTGAAAGTCATCCGCACACGCAAGAAGTGGGGCGAGAACGTCCGGCTGCTGGCAGTCGGCGACATGACGAAGCCGTTGGACCCGAACGAATTGCAGTACCGCAGCATCGCGGGCGGCATGCTCGTGCAGTCGCCGGACGTGCTCGGCCTGAACGAGCAGGAATGGAAGGTCGTCACGAATCGCGCGCCTTCGGAAGCCGAGATGGCCGACCTGCGGCTGGCCTGGCTGATCTGCAAGCACACGAAGAGCAACGCCATCACGCTCGTTCGCGCCGGAATGTTGCTCGGAAATGGGGCCGGCCAAATGAGCCGCGTGATGAGTTGCCGCATCGCGGTGTGGCTCGCGCGCGAGAATGGGCATCTGGATTCGGCGTCGAAGGGGGATGCTTCCGCGCCGGTCGCGGCTAGTGATGCCTTTTTCCCCTTCGCCGACGGCCCGCGCATCCTGATTGACGCGGGGGTTACGGCCATCATCCAGCCCGGCGGCAGTAAGCGCGATCAGGAAACGATCGATCTCTGCAACGAGCGCGGCGTGGCGATGATCCACACCGGGACGCGGCATTTCCGGCACTAGGCCAAGACAGCGAGAGTCTCTTTAGTGGTGCGAGACGGATTCTGACTGTGGTAGCGTCATGCCTTCGACCATGCTGAATGGCGGAAGCGGATCAGAGAGGAACCTGCCGCCCATTTCTTCGAACTCCCGCGCCGGTACGCCGCCGACAGTCGCGTGCGGCGGAACATCGCGAATCACGACTGAACCCGGTGCCACATAAGCCCCGTGCCCTACTTTGCGTCCTGGAATTACGCACGATCCGATTCCGATTGTGGCGAATTCGCCGACGTGCACGCCGCCCGCGAGCCGTACTGCGGGGTGCAGGAAAACGCCCGCGCCGATTTGATCGTCATGCTCAATGATCGATCCGGTGGACAGCACGGAGTGCGAGTTGATGCGTGCGTGCACGCAGATCGTGCATCGCGCGCCGATGATCACGTGTTCGGAGATCTCGGCCGAGGCGGCGATGGCCGCGAGTGGATGAATCGCCGAGATGAGTCGTACGCTCGCCGCGCGGCAGCGCTCGGCGAGCTGCGCCCGCGTGCGGCTGGCGCCGATGGCGATGATCAGGCCGTCGATGCCGCGCTTCGCGAGGCGCTGGATTTGCTCCACGCCGCCGAGCACCGGCAGCTGATCGATCGTCGTACCTGCGAGGCGCGGATTGGAATCGAGAAACGCGACGGGGCGTTCGCGCTGCGCCTGAAGCAGAATGTCATGCACGAGCTGGCCGAGCCCACCCGCGCCGAAAATTGCGACTTCGCCCATGCCGTTTCTATCGGTAACATTTTCGGCGCGTGCGGCGCAGGGTCGAGTCGCGGAACTCCGATAGTTAGCGCTGCCGCAGTTGTCTGGAGCAAACCATGACCGCCTGGCCCCATGTCGCCGCAGTCGTCTTCGCGATGCTCCTGCTCCCCTTCGTCCAGGAAAAACCGGACGGGCGCATGGAAAAGAGCAAGCCCGCCGCGCAAGAGAAGCCCATGCACGGCGACGACATGAAAGATGACATGAAGAAGGAGATGGCCGCGAGCCAGCCGAGCAGCCAGCCTTCACAGCGGAAGCCGGCCCAGACAAAGGTGCTGGAAGAACTGATCCGCCAGACCGAAAAGCCGGCGCCCATCCTTTCGCAAACACCGACCGCACAAAATGTTCCGAATTCCGCCCTGATGCTGGAAGGCCAGGCGCTCGTCGAGCGGATCGGCCGATTTGTGCATAGCGGAGATCACTCGGAGTTTCAGATCAAGCTCGACGCCGGCGAGAAAAAGCCGAGTTCGTTCCCGTTGAACGCCAACAGCCTTCTGGAGCTGATGGAGCGGGAAGCGGCCTCCGGAAACGCGGAGTTCATCGTGAGTGGCTGGGTTTCGGTTTATCGCGGGCAGAACTTTCTGACGCTGACCAAGGTACGTCGGCAGGTCCCCAACGGCAATCTAGCCCCGTAATTTAGGAAAATGGAGCGATTCAGGCAGTTTTTTCTTGGCAATTTGAATAATTCAGTGATATTGAATGACTCGATCTTGTGGAACATAGTAGCCACAGCGATTGAGATGACCCACTAGATATTGGTTAACTGTATCGAGTCATTAATTTTGTACCCATATTAACGTACAGCTTGTCAAAAAAGATAGTGTCTGTCACTTCCAAGCGCAAACCGCCATCGCTAATCTCTCCGATGGAAGCTGGCGTGAGGCATCGAGACGCCAGCGACGCCCCTTCGGGCGCGACGCACCTCACGGACGGTGGTGGAAGCAGTTCGTGGATCCCGGTCGGTGGTGCGCTCACGGACGGGCGAAGTCGACCGATACGCACTGGTCATAGCCAAGGACGCGCTTGACCAGTGCCTGATATAGCCGACCGAAAGGCCGGCACTGAGATTTGGGTGAATAGGAGGCTCGGCGGACAAGGCCATTAAGAAGATCGCAAGGATCCGCTCTTAGTGGTCCCTCGCTCGAAACCCAACCCCCTGCCCCTAAGACCGACGGGCCAAGGATTCACCCAAAGACATGTCACCCAAAGACATGCGACAGCGGGCCGCCGAGCGATCGGCGGCCCGCCGTCTTTGATATCCGCGACTATTGCCGAACTGCACTTACACCGGCGGCAAATCGACCGATGAAACCTTGACATTGGCGCAACGTCGCCCTCGGAGAGATATCGATGCGCTATTCCGCCTCCCGCCGTGCATTCGCTCGTCCCATGGCGCTAGTGGCTGTCAGCGGCCTAATCGGCACTCAGATCTCTCCAACCTGCCTTCCGAGCAGCCTGCTGAATTCCGAGCCCGTGGTCGAGAATCAGACCGGACGTGAGCTGACCAGCGAGGAGCTGGCGCAAATCATTGCGTCCGGACAATCCGGCGTGAATGTCGTTCTTCTTAGCCCGTTGCCGGGGCCCGCCGGTCCGCAAGGTCCGGTCGGTCCGGCCGGCTTGTCCGCCTTCGTCGGTGAGGTACGCATGTTCGCCGGACGGAAGGATCGATTGCCCCCCGGCTGGCTGCTTTGCGACGGACAAGAGCTATCGCGCACGGATTATCCGGCCCTGTTCGATACGCTCGGCGACACTTACGGGCCGGGGGACGGCACGACGACTTTCAATCTTCCCAACTATGTCGATCGGTCGCCAATGGGCGCGGGCATCGCCGATGCGGCCGGCGCGCCGCTCACGACCGTCGACGATGCGAACGGCCGTCGCTACGGCGGCAAGGCAGCTCACACACTGACTCTGGCGCAGATGCCGGCGCATGCGCACGACATCTCACACACGCACGACCTGGTCGCGGGACCCCTACTTCGCGGCGTACTACATCATTTTCGCCGGGCCGTAGCCACCCGGTACTCTGTTCTTCGACGCCCGGGCGCGGCGATCCCTGCTGGGTCAATCGTTTTAATAACGGCCTCGATTTCTAATAACCGTCACTGGCAGGCGCCTTTATCCTTCCATCAGGGAGGTGCCCCGTGCCCGCTGCCATCCAGCAACGCCTGCTCATGCTCCAGTATGCCGTGACCTCGATTCTGATCGGCATGCTGCCGCTCGTGGGGATCATGCTGTCCGTTATCAAGCCCGCGCTCCCCGGCACGGGCGTGCTCGATCTGAAGCCGCTGGCGATCGGGCTCGTCGTCGCGGCCGTTCCGATCTGGCTGTTGGTGCGGATGCTGATTCATCGAAGCGTCGCCGAGCGGCCGCGGATGGACGAACTTGGCGAGACGGATTGGCAGTTTCTGATCGGCCGCTACGGCGCGATCTGCATCATTGGCGCGGCCCTGCTTGAAGGCGCCGCGATCTTCGCGTTCATTCTTTACGCGTTTTCCCGCGAACCAGAAATGCTTGCGCTCTCCATCGCCCCGGCCGTCGCCATTCTTTTCATGTTTCCGACAGTTGGGAACTTCAATGACTTTGTCGAGCGTGTTCGCCGGCCGCGTTGAAGATACGAGATCGGCAGACTCGACTCACCGCCATGCCGAAGCGGGCGCGGCTTCGCGCGCCCATTCACGCAGGGCCGCGATCAGCCCGTTGCGTTTCGGGACGTCGGTCTGAAACCCGAGGCGCTCCGCTTCTTCCAGCGCGGCATCGACCGTCCAGCCCTCAACGGCGATCCGATACGCAGCGCAGAGCACACCAGTGCGATGAAATCCCTGCTCGCAGTGCACCAGGACGGGGTGATTGGCGGGATCGCGAACCAGACCCAGAAAACGATCAAACACTTCCGACGGCGGAACCGCTCGATCGGAGAAGGGCATGTGCTCCAGGTGAATGCCGTGTGCGGCGCAATACGCGCGCTCCCGCCGAAACCAGCGTCCGCGCAGCGGATGGCGCGTGCCGCCTCGGGCGCAAACGACGGCCCGCAGGCCCTGTTTTTCGCGGATGTGCTCAAGGTCTTCGACGCGCGGCTGCCCACTGCGCAGCAGTACCCCCGGCTTGACGACGTGAAA
>JBGAJB010000420.1:0-2136 GCA_044225155.1 Phycisphaerae bacterium
ATTCGCGGCGGGTCGGGCGGCTGGCGCGGCTGATCGGCACATCGCTCGGGCTGGACGACGCGGAGCGCGATGACCTGGAGCGCGCCGGTTTGCTGCACGACATCGGCAAGCTGGGTATTCCGGAAGCGATTCTGAACAAGCCCGGTCCGCTGACGGCCGAGGAGTTCGAGCGCGTCAAGACGCATCCGCGCGTCGGACACCGAATCCTGCGGCCTGTGCAGGCGCTGCGCGGCGCGCTTGACGGCGTGCTCCACCATCACGAAAACTGGGACGGCAGCGGCTACCCGATGGGCCTCACCGGCCAGGACATCCCGCTCCAAGCGCGCATCTTGCGCGTCGTCGATGCCTTCGACGCGATGACCTCCGCGCGGCCCTATCGCGATGCGCTGCCGGTGCGCGTCTCGTTACGCATGCTCGATGAGGGCGCCGGCATTCACTTCGATCCGGAAATCGTCCGGGCGCTGCTCGCAGCGATTCGCCGCATGCGCGGCCCGCAGCGCGAAGACGTTTGGGCGAAGATCGGGCGCGTCACGATTTCACACTGACCGCCGTAACCCGTCGCAACGCGTCCATTTTCAAAAGGGCTTGAACCCGCGCCGCTCACTGCCCGCGAGGGGCGCGATGATGATCTGCCGGCTCCAGCGCTTGAGGGATGGCCGGTTTTCTCGACGCCCTGTTCGTCCGTTACATCCCAGTATTCTTTTTTCATGAACCGTGTCGTCGTGCTCCCAAGGTCTAAACGCTGACATGCAGGTGATGAAACAGGCACGCCGCAACGCAGGTGCGGCGTACCTGATGAACCCCCTCCGCACTCCGGCGGCTATTCCTGCGTAATCGTGATCGAGTAGGTGCTCGCGGGCAGGCCGCGCTCCTTGAAAAACACAATGTGTGTGCCGACCGTGCCTGGCACGAACGTGCCGATGGTCGAGCTCGTCACCGGGTTGTCCTCATTTACCACCACGTTGAAGGCGGGATCAAAAACCTCAATGGTCGGTCGGCTTGCGGTCACATCGCCCGTGATATGCAAGGTCACCGCGCGTCCGGTGGCGATTGGGGTGAACTGCAAAACCGCGCCGCCCGGCAAACCGACTTGCGCGATACCCAGCGTCTGCTGCAGCAAGACGATCGGGGCCGGGGCGGGCGGCGCGGGCGCGGGTTCGGCCGCACGGGCCGCGTCGTCCCCGGCATCGGGCATCAACGCGCCCGCCAAGCCGCCATCGAGCAGCCCGCCGGCCATTCCGTCCGCGCAACCCGTTGTCGCGCTCAGCAAACCGCCCGCCACTACCGCCGCTACTGAGAATCTGCGAAACATGTGTATCTCCCCCGAGATATTCGCCGCTCCCCGCGGCGTTCTTGCGACGTTGCAGACAGCGGTCGGCCCTGTGCCACCCGTCATCCGCGGCTCCCCGCGTCGCTGGCGGGCCTCGCATGCCCGCGTTGCCGATTCATGTCTGTCTGCCGGCGGTGAATTGCACGAAAAGCGCGCTGTTTTTCAGAAAGTGATCCGCGCCGTGGGTTCTTGGCGTCAAGCGATTCGATGAATTTTTCAGCGGAATCGCCGCGCTGAACGTCCCGCCCCGGAGCTACAATTGGTAGAACTAGTGCGCGTCACGTCTCATAAGGGTTTGGGAGGGAGCACGGCATGAAAAGCGGTCTGATGCGAGGCGGCGCTTTTGCGCTGCTGGGATGGGCGACGTTGACTACGAGCGCCCAGGGCCTGCACTTTTCGGAAGTCGCCGATGCAGCCGGCGTGCGCGTGAAATACATCGGGCCGCTCACTGCGTCCTTCTTCAACTGCGGGGGCGCGGTAGGGGACTTCAACAACGACGGCTGGCCCGACTTGTTCTTACTCGGCGGCGGCGGAGCCGGCGGCGTCGATCGGCTCTTTATCAATAACGGCGACGGAACCTTTACAGATCGCGCGGCCGAGTGGGGCGTTGCGCTCACGCACATCGGCTTCGGCAGCGCCGTGGGGGATTACGACCGCGATGGATGGCAGGATATTTACATCACGAGCCGCGGCATCTCCGGTTCGGAATCTCCGGGCAATCACATTCTCTACCACAACAACGGCGGGCAGAGCTTCACGAACGTAGCGACGGCCGCGGGCGTAAATCGCACAGCGGTGGGAACTCC
>JBGAJB010000052.1:0-16566 GCA_044225155.1 Phycisphaerae bacterium
GCACGGGCGTGATTCGCGCGGTGGTGGAAAATCTGGGCGGGTCGCTGCAGGCGTACGTCGGGGGCGTTTGTCACGTCACAGTCGTCGGAAAGATGCGCGTGCCCGATCCGGAATAGTTGATTCCGGAACGCTCGCGGAAATCTCAGCTCTTCGTCGCGATCACGTCCGCCATGGTGTACATCCCCGGCTTTCGGCCGGCGATCCATTTCGCCGCTCTCAGAGCGCCGGCCGCGAAGATGTCACGCGAAAGCGCGCGATGGCTGAGGGTGAGAACTTCGCCGCTCGACGCGAAATGTACATCGTGATCGCCGACGACTCCGCCGAGTCGCACGGCATGCACGCCGATTTCGCCGGGCTTTCGCGGCGCCCGGCCCTCGCGCCCATGTTGAACGCCGGTGGTTGATGCCATGCGGGCTGCGTCGAGCAGGGCTTTCGCCGTACCGCTCGGCGCGTCGGCTTTATTTCGATGATGCGCCTCGACGATCTCGATATCCCATTCCACATCCAGCGCAAGCGCCGCCTCCCGCACCAGCCCGAGGAGAACGTTCACGCCGATGCTCATGTTGGCCGCCCAGAGCACGGGCGTTTTCTCGGCGGCGTCGCACAACGCGGATTGCTGCGCCGGTGACAGACCCGTCGTACCGCTGACGAGCGCGCAGCGTCTCTCGCCGGCAATGCGGGCCAACTCGGCTGTCGCATCGGGCGCGGAGAAGTCGACCAACACGTCGACGGCGGTGTCCAACGACGAAGCGATCTTCACCCCGGAATCGCCGATACCCGCGAGCCGGGCGGCGTCCGCGCCGAGCTGCTCGTCGCCCGCGTGCGTGATGGCCGCCACGGGCGTTCATTTCCCCCTCGGTGTGCCAGTCTCCGGCGGCCCGCGCGGCCGTCGCACCGGTCGTGAGCGTCGTGCGGGCTTCACTTTCACGGCCAAGCGCGATCAGCGCGCGGCCTTTGTGGTAATAAGCGGCGGAATATTTCGCATCGACTTCGATCGCCTTGGAAAAGGCGGCGGCCGCCTCTTCCCAGCGATTCAGGTTGATGAACTCCAGTCCCAGCCCATAGTGCGACATCGGATCGCCGGGGGCGAGAGCGACGAGCTTTTGCAGTTGTTCGAGACGAGTCATGCAAGCAGGATAGCCGTCTGAGAGCGATGTGGCACCGCCGTCTTGGCGCGCTGCGGATTGCGTGGAGTTCCTGACAGCTTCGCTGGCGGTCCGGCGTCTATACAATTCGCTGCACGAAAAGGACGAGACCAGCAACAGCATGATTCCCGCCGCGATTCTCAAGAAGGTCCGCCGCATCCAGATCCTCACGTCGGCGCTGGTGAACGACGTGTTCGCGGGGCAATACCATTCGGCCTTCAAGGGCCTGGGCATGGAATTCCAGGAAGTGCGGGAATACCAGCCGGGCGACGACGTCCGCGCCATCGACTGGAACGTGATGGCCCGCACCGGCCGGCCGTTTGTGAAGCGCTTCCGTGAAGAACGCGAGCTGACGGCGATGCTGCTCGTGGACGTGAGCGCCTCGCAGGATTTCGGCACGCGCGGACAGCTCAAGCGCGAATTGGTGGCCGAGCTGGGGGCGACACTCGCGTTTTCGGCCATTCAGAACAATGACAAGGTCGGGCTGCTGCTCTTCACGGATCGGGTCGAACGCTTCGTGCCGGCCAGCAAGGGTGCGCGGCATGTCCTGCGCGTCGTGCGTGAACTGCTCTATCACAAGCCGGCCGGACGGCGCACCGACGTCGGCGTGGCGCTCGACTATCTCGACCGCGTGCTTTCACGACGGGCGGTGGTTTTTCTCATCAGCGATTTTCAGTCGCCTGATTTCACGCGCTCGCTGCGCACCATGCGGCGTCGACATGATCTGATTCCGATCGTCGTTGGCGACATTCGCGAGCGCTCGTTGCCGCCGGTGCGCTATGTCGAGTTGCTCGATCCCGAGACCGGCGAGCAACTGCTGGTGGACACGTCGACGCGCGCTTTTCGTGATCGCTTTGCCCGCTTAGTGGGCGAGCGGCGGTCGGAACTCGTTTCGCAGTTTCGCCGCTTAGGCATCGATACGATCGATGTTTCTACTGGTGAATCGTTCGTGGAGCCGCTTCGGCGCTTCTTCCGCAAACGGGGGTCGAAGCGATGACGCGAATACGCGGTGCAGCTCCGAAGGGGCGATTGAAAGTAGCTGCTGGCGCACTTGCGCTGGCGCTGCTCTTGGCCGGGTGTTCTTCCAAAACGACGAAGGATGAGTCATCGCCGGTCCAGTCGCTGGAGCGCGGGCCGTACAAGCTGAGCGTGATGCTGAAACCGGCCGAGATTTGGATTGGCGATTCGCTCCAAATTGAGTTGACCGTGCGTTCGCCGGGCGACGCCGTCGTGCGGTTTGTCCCGCCGGACTTCAAGCCGCCGCCTGAGGAAACTGCGACGCCGAATACCGCCGTGCCGACTCCTACCGGGCAGCCGAGTCCCGCGCCCGGCTCCGCGCCGGCGCAACATCGCGAGCCGATCTTTGCGCTGCGCGGCGCGGCCGGCGATCCGCCGAAGCTGGAAACGGACGGCACGCTGACGTGGCACCAGACCTATACGGTCGAGCCGCTGGCTTCGGGCACGCTCGACCTTCCGCCGCTGCACGTCGAATACGGGAAGAAACCGGAGAAAGGTGAACCGGACTTTGACGCGGAGCTGGTGACCGAGCCGACCAAAGTCGCGATTCGCTCAGTTCTCACGACGCAGGACGCCGTCCAGCGGCCGCGCGACATCACGGGCGCGCTGCTCCTGCCGGCGCGGCCGCTCACGCCGCTGGAGTGGAGCCTGCTGATCGGGGCGATCGCGGGCGTGATTGCCGGTGCATACGCCGGCGTTGTCGCGATTCGCCGCCGTCTGAATCGCCCGAAGCCGCCGGTGCCGGCCGAGATCTGGGCGCTTCAGGCGCTCGAAGAGCTTTCGCCGGCAAAGTGGTTTGCCGAGCGCCGCGTGCGCGAGTTCTATTACCGTCTGAGCGAAGTGTTGCGGGCCTACATCGAGCGAAAATTCGGTCTGCATGCGCCGGAGATGACGACCGAGGAATTTCTCGGCATGTTGGCCCGCGATAGTTCTGCGCTGCCCTATGACGCCTATCGCCTGCGACAGTTCCTGGAGGCGTGCGACCTCGTGAAATACGCCGCACTGGAGCCGCAGGTGGGCGATGCCGAACAGGCCGTCTCAACCGCGCGGGCTTTCGTCCACACGACCGCCGCGGCCGTCGAAACGCAGAGAGCCGCCGAAGCCGTGAGCGGAGGGCAGGCGGCATGATGGCGGGCTATCGCTTCGAATCGCCGTGGCTGCTGTTGGCACTGCTGCTGCTGCCGCTGCTCGTGTGGCTCTGGAGCCGTCGGGCGTGGCGGCCGGTGATCCGCTTTTCGGATCTGCGCGAGCTGCGCGCCGCGAGCCGGCCGGTCGCGCGCAAAGCACGCGTCATCCTGCCGATCCTGCGGCTGGTCGCGCTCGCCTGCCTGATTGTCGCGGCCGCCCGTCCGCAAAAGGCGGATCAAGGTACGCAGACGTTCGTCGAAGGCATCGCGATCGAGATGGTGGTCGATACGTCGCCCAGCATGGAAGACATCGACCTGTCGCCGCGCGGCGCCAACATTTCGCGCCTGGGCGTCGTGAAAGAAGTGTTCAAGCGCTTTGTGACCGGCGACAAAGATCTCGAACTCCCGGGCCGGCCGAATGACCTGATCGGCATGGTGCGCTTCGCGCGCTACGCGGACAGCGTTTGCCCGCTAACGCTCGACCACGACGCACTCCTGAAAGTCCTCGAATCCACCAACATCGTCACGCTGCGCGAGGAGATGGGGACGGCGTTCGGCGAGGGGCTGGCGCTGGCGGTTGAGCGGCTGCGCGAAGTGAAGCGCGGCGACGTGAACAGCCAGGTGCGCGTGCAGAGCCGCGTCGTGATCCTGCTCACCGACGGCGAAGAGAATGTCAGTCGCGTGCCCGGGACGAATGCGATCACGCCCGAGCAGGCCGGCGAGTTGGCCGCCAAGTATGGCATTCACGTTTATACGATTTTGGCGGGCACGGGCGAGCAAACGCCGCTGGGGCGCCGGCCGGTAGACGATCGCGAACTGCGACAGATCGCGCAAGTTTCGGGCGGCAAGTTTTTCCACGCCCGCGATGTGCGCGGCCTGATCGACATCTATCACTCGATCGACGAGCTGGAGCGCACACGCGTCGAAGAGGTCAGCTACCTGGCCTGGGACGAGTTGTTCCATCCGTGGCTGCTGGTGGCCGCGTTCGCCGCACTGGGACTGCAGATGTTCCTGGAATCGACACGCATGAGAAAGATTCCGTGAGGCAAAGAGGAACCGCGTGCCGCACCTGAGTTTCGACGATCTCCGCTGGCTGAACCTGCTGTGGGTGGCGCTTGCGCTGGCCGCGGCGGGCGTCTACGACATCTGGCAGCGACGGCGCGCCGTGCGGATCTTCACCGGACTCGACGCAGGCGGCGCGGGTTACAGCGAGTTGGCCGTCGCGATTGGCGCGCCGCGCGTCGCACCGCCGATCACGTGGACGCGCGGCTTGGTGCGCGTCGCGCTCATCACGCTCTGCCTGGCGGCGCTGACGGCCGCGATCATCGGCCCGCGCTGGGGCGAAGTGGAGCAGACCGTCGTGCGGCGCGGCATCGATGTAGTGGTGCTGCTCGACACGTCGCGCTCGATGCTGGCACGCGACATCCAGCCGAACCGCCTGGAGCGCGCGAAAATTTCGATTCGCGATGACCTGCTGCCATCGCTGGCCGGCGATCGCGTCGCGCTAATCACCTTCGCCGGCCTGCCGTCGCTGAAGTGCCCGCTGACGAACGACTACGCGTTCGTACGGCTCGTGCTCGACGATGTGAACATCGAGAGCAGCCCGCGCGGCGGCACGCTGATCGGCGACGCGCTGCGCATGGCCAAATCGGCGTTCGACGAGAAAATCGATACTTACAAGCTGATTTTGCTCGTCACCGACGGCGAGGATCAGGACAGCTTCCCGGTCGAGGCCGCCCGCACGATCTGGGATGAGAAGAAGATTCCGATCGTGGCCGTCGCGCTGGGCGACGAGAAGCAGGGCGCGCGGATTCCGGTGCAGACCGACAAGGGCGAGTCGTATCTGGAGTATGAGGGCAAGACGGTTTGGTCGAAGGCAAACTTCGATGACCTGCGCCGCATCGCTCAGATTTCGCCGCTGAACGCGTTTGTCCCGGTCGGCACGCGCGATTTTGATCTGGGCCGCATTTATCGCGAAAAAATCGTTCCGGCGATCGAGTACAAGCAGCGTGAGGAGAAGCAGAAGGTCCGCCAGCCCGCACAGTTCCAGTACTTCGCCGTGGCCGCTCTCGTTTTGCTTGTCATCGATTCGTTTCTGCGGGATGCGCCGAATCGACGAATGCTGCGCCAAGCCGGCGAACAGGTTGCCAATGGTGCACGCACTGCGAACGGCGCAGCGGAGGCGCGCGATGTCGCGTAACCAATCTTCGTGCGAATCGCGCGCGGTCGCCGCGGCGCTGGCAGCTACGTTCCTCGCGATTCTCCCGTGCGCGGGCGCGCAAGATGCGCCCAGCTCTGCTCCTGCTCGCCCGAGCAATCCGAATCTCACGCCGCGGCAGCACATGGCCGCCGGCAAGGCTGACTTCGACGCCGGGCGCTACGCCGAAGCGCTCGAAGAGTTCAATCAAGCCGCGGCGGCTAGCGCGGATGCCGGCGCGAAAACATCCAACACGACGGCGAGCCAGAACCCGGCGGACGCCGTTTTACCCGCTGAAATTCTGCACAATCAGGCCGCCGCGCATTTCAAACTCGGTCAGTACGCCGATGCGCGCGAGTTGTGGGTACGCGCCGCGAGCCTGAAAGACGCGGCATTCGAAGCCCAGACGCGCTTCAATCTCGGCAACGTGGACTACGCCGAAGCGCTGGAAAAGGCTCAAGGCGGCGATGCGCAGAACGCCCTGGCCCAACTCGACAAGAGCCTCGAACAGTATCGCGACGCGCTGCGCCTCGATCCGAATCTCGCCAGCGCCCGGGCAAACTTCGAGTTGGCGGCGAAGCTGAAACGCGAAATCCTGGAGAAGGCGCAACAACAGCAGCAGTCGCAGCCATCATCGCAGCCGCAGAGTCAGCCGCAATCGCAGCCTTCGTCGCAGCCGCAAAGCCAGCCTTCGAGCCAGCCGCAGAAAGGCGACAAGTCGGACGAGAACTCGAAGGACAATCAGCAGAATCAGGATCAACAGAAGAGCGACGAAAATCAGCAACAGGACCAGCAGGAACCGCAGTCGCAGCCGAGCGACGAGCAGAACCCCGAGGACGAGAACAAGCAGCAGCCCCAGTCGCAGCCGGAATCACAGCCGCAGACACAACCCGCGCCGGAGGAGGGTCGCGAGCAGCAGGTGCAGATCAGCCCCGAAGAGGCGGAGCGCCTGCTTCAGAAAGTGCGCGACGCGGAAAAACGGCGGCGCGAGATGCTGCGGCTGCGCCAGCAGGCGCTGCGACAACCCGTGAAACGCGATTGGTAGCCGGCTCGTTTTCGGGCGACGGCTTAGTCCTCGCCCCACAAAAGCTTTCGCAGCTCGTCGACGAATCCTCCGAGCGTGACGAGCGCCGCCAGCCCGAGTGCGCAGCGCGCGGCCCAGCCGTTGGAAGCGGCTTTCCCCACCCAGTCGGTGCGGCCGTTCATGATGAGGAGCGCCAAGGCGAGCAGCGGCACAAACGCCGCGCCGACGACGCCGAACCAGCGCTGAACGCTGGCGAAGCTATGCTCGAACGTGATCAGTGGCAGGATGCCGAGCAGCAGCAGGTATACCCGATAGGTCCACGTGCGTGCCAAACCGTCCGCAGCCTCGGAATCCGAAGGCGAGTGGTGTGCCGGAAGCGGCGCGACCGAGGGGCGCGCCGGGCGCACCAGTCGCGTCCAGTCCGCAAACATCAATGGCGCGGATTGCCACACACCAAGCATGCACGCACTCACGGCGCACCACACGCCAGCCAGGTAGAGCTGGCCGCCGACCGGACCCAGGCGCTGCGTCAGCCGCTCGCCCACACGGTGAAACAGGTCCTCGCCGCCGGTACTGATCGGCACCCCGGCAGCGATCGCCGTCAGGGCGATGCCGAACAGCGCGGTCATCACATAGCCACACGCCAGATCGAGCCGGCAGCCAGGCAGGTGCTCCAGTCCGCGAATTCCGGCCTCGCGAATCCAGTATCCATAGGCCAGCAACGTGAGCGTCCCGCCGACGCCGCCGAGCAACGCGAGCGTCCATTGACCGCCATGCTCCCCGGCCGGCACGCCCGGCACGAAAACCCCGCTCAGAATCGCGAGCGGATCCGGCCGCAGCAGCAGCGCGGCGCTCAACACGGTGACCACCATGACCAGTGTGAGCGATCCCATGACACGTCGGAACACCGCAAAACCACCACTCAGCACAAGAGCAATTGCGCCGGCGCTGTGGAGCGCGCCCCAGATCAGCCTGCTTTGTTCATGATCGGCAGCCAGGGGCAGCACCGTCGTCGCGACCACGCCGCACGCGCTCATCAGCGACGCACTGACAAAAAAGGTCCAGGGCAGCAAATAGAGCAGAAAGATTGAGCGGCCCAGCCAGCCCATCCGCGTACAGAGCCCTTCGAGAATGGACTCTCCCGTCGCCAGCTGCCAGCGCGCCACTCCCTCGTTCAGCGTGAATTTCAGCACCGCGCCCAGCGCGATCGCCCACAGCAGCGCGAATCCGAACCGGCTGCCCGTGAACGCCGCCAACGACACGTCCGACCCGCCGATGCCGGCGGCCGCGACGACGAAGCCAAGTCCCACGCTGCGAAGCGGTCGCTTCATGCGACCATGGTATGGGCGATCGCGCACCCGAATGCATCCGACCCAGGAACGGCTCGATCGCCAGGCTACACTGCCCCGCGTGCCGGGAATCTCCGTCATCGTGCCGACCTACAACGAGTGCGAAAACCTCGCGCCGCTGGTCGAGCGCGTGCAGGCCGCCTTGGCGCAGCGCAAGCATGAGTTGCTCATTGTCGATGATCGCTCGCCTGACGGTACCGCCGCCGCAGCGCGACGACTCGCGGAGCGCTTCACGATCCGCTGCGTGGTGCGCGAGACCGAACGCGGATTGGCAACTGCGGTGATCGCCGGGCTGCGCGCGGCGCATGGCGAATACTGCGTGGTGATGGACGCCGATCTGTCGCATCCGCCGGAGGCGATTCCCGCGCTGGTCGATTGCCTGGCGCGCGATGCAAGCGTGCAGATGTCGATCGGCAGCCGCTTTGTACCGGGCGGCCGCGTGGATCTGCACTGGCCGCTGCATCGCCGGCTGAACAGCCTGATCGGGCGCGTTCTCGCCCGGCCGCTGACGCCGGTGCGCGACATGATGTCCGGATTCTTCTGTGTGCGGCGAAGTGAGCTGCGGCTCGAAGCGCTCGCGCCCGTGGGCTACAAGATCGCCCTTGAGCTGATTGTGCGGCATCGTTGGACGCGAGTCGTCGAGATACCGATCGCGTTCGCGGATCGCGCGGCCGGTCATACGAAGCTCTCGGTGGGCGAGCAGCTTCGCTATCTGCGGCACCTCGGGCGGTTGTATCGATTCGTGCTGATGCCCCGGACCGAGTGAGCGCAGAAAATGGTGCACAGGATGTTGTTAATTGGCGCTGAGCGGACCGAGAATCCGATCGGCTCTGTGATCCAGGAAATTGAAGACGCCCATCCCGACGTATTCGACACATAGCATGTACATCAGGAAAAGCAGCGCCGCCGTCATCAGTCCCAGCAGAACGCCGATCACATCAAACCGTCGTGTGCGCGCGACGAGTAGCGTCGCGAGCGCCGCGAGCCAGGACACCACTTGCAGGTAAGGCCAGAGGCTGTCGGGCCAGGTCGGGAAAGTGCGCGACGCCGCGCCGCCGACCAAACGATCCAACTGGTCAAGGAAATCGTGAAAAATGAAAAGCGGCGGGCCGTTGAAGATTTCCGTCACCATGATGGCCGAGGTGTAGCCGCCGGCCCCCAGCCAGAAGCCCACGGACGCCCAAAAGCGATCGCGATGCTTGCCGTCGAGCGCCGCGAGGAAGAACGCCTGCACGGAGATTTGCACGAGGGCGGCGTGCCCGGCAAAGACCCAAGGAAGAAAGACGACCGTCAGCCACGTCACAAAAGCCGCCGGCACTTTGGCAAGGCCGTGGGCGCGCTCAAATGCGATGCGGACCGGCCGCGCGCCGGCGTTACGCGCCGCTTCCCAGGTCGTTTCTCGGCCGCACTCCGGACAGCGCGGCTCCGCGAGCCCGAGTAGCAGATACTCGCAGTGGGGACAGCGCGGTGCGGCCGCGTCAAGTTCGGCATCAGACGTGCGCGGAGCAGGCCTGTCGGGGGAAACCGTCATAGTCCTCTTCATACTTTACGGATTTTTTCACGGACACCGTCGCGGAGCAGCGTGAATGATCATTATTCAATCATCGGCTCGCCGCCACGGCAGAAGCTGCAATCAACTGATAAACGCTTAAAGCCCATCCCATTGCCTCGCGCCGCGCTTCCGATAGCGTTACCCGCCGCATGGAGGACCGGCCGCGCATCATCGTCGACGATCGCCCGTTGCGGCGCACGCTCACCGGCGTGGGCAGCTACATCGCGCAGCTCCTGATGCATCTGCCGCGCATTGCTCCTGACCTGGTGACCACGCCATTTGTGCTGCGCTATGTCCGACGGCGGCGTGACTGGCAAGCCTATCTCGAGCAACTGTTGAGCGCTGCGGAGAACGCACCACTCGGGACGGGCGGCGCGCCGGCCGACGTGGGAAAGACCCGGACCGGCTGGTTCGCGCGGGCTGCAATTCAGGCGGCGTACTCGACGGCGTTTCGCACGCTCACACGCGGCTACCGCCTCTATCACGAGCCGAATCATGTGCCGGTGCGCTGCGGCCTGCCGACGATCACGACGATCCACGATCTGTCCGTGCCGCTGCATCCCGAATGGCATCCGGCGGATCGCGTGCGCTGGTACGAGCGCGACTTCTTCACCCGGCGTGAGACGCACGGCACGTTTCCTGACGCCGTCGGAATTCACAAAACGCGAAATGGTCCGGCATCTGAATCTCGCGCCGGAACGAATCGACGTCACGCCGCTGGCCGCGCGGGCCGCCTTTGCGCCGCAATCGCAGGAGCGCACGCAGGAGGTCCTCGCCGCGCTGCAACTCCCGAGCGAATTCTTCCTCTATGTCGGAACGCTGGAGCCGCGCAAAAATGTGGAAGGCTTGCTCGACGCCTATGCCGCTTTGCCGCTCGGAATGCGAATGGAGCGGCCGTTGGTGATTGCCGGGGCGTGGGGCTGGAAAGCCGAGACGCTGCGCGAAAAGCTGCCGGCGCGGGGCCTGCGGGAAAGCGTGAGACTGCTGGGATATCTTCATGATGGACCGCTGGCCGCCCTCTATTCGGCCTGCACGACGCTGGTGTGGCCGACCTGGTACGAGGGCTTCGGGCTGCCGCCGCTGGAGGCGATGGCTTGCGGAGCGCCGGTGATCGTGTCCAACGTGGCGTCGCTGCCCGAGGTAGTAGGCGACGCGGGCGTGCTGCTCGATCCAAATGCGCCGGCGACCTGGACGGAGGCGATGCGGCGCATGGCGACGGACGCGGATTGGCGCAAGGCGTTGCAGCGGAGAGCGATTGAACGAGCGGGCCGATTTTCGTGGGACACCTGTGCGACGGCGACGGCCGCGGCCTACCGCAAAGTGCTGAGCGAAGCGGCGGAATAAGATAGAGACAATGGCGCTGCCGCTTTCATACAACTGGAACAATCTCTTTGTCCGCCGCACGAGCACGGCCCTGACCGTCCTCGTGGTCGGGATTGTCGTCGCCGTACTGGTCGGACTGCTCTCGTTCGGGGCCGGAGTGAGATCGTCACTGGTCGCCAAGGGCGACACGCGGAACTTGATCGTGCTTCGGCCCGGCGCGAGCGCGGAGAGCACGAGCATCATTCGCCTCGAAGAAGCCGCGCGCGTCATCCAGACGCCGGGCGCGGCCCGCCGCGCCGACGGGCAGTTGCTCGTCAGCAACGAGATTTGCGTGCAAACGCCGCTGAAGCGGAAGGGCGGCGAGAAAATGGCGAACGTCGCCGTGCGCGGCGTCGACGCGATCGCCTTTGACGTCCACACCGAAGTCCGCATCACGCAGGGCAGCCGGTTTGAGTCGGGCACCTATGACGTGCTGGTCGGCAAAGCCGCGGCCGAGCGGTACGAAGGATTGGATATCGGCGATGAGCTGGTGCTAGGGCGCGGCGGGAATCGCCGCTATCGCGTCATTGGAATCTTCGAAAGCGGCGGCAGTGCGCTGGAGAGCGAGCTTTGGGCGCCGCGCACGTCGATCGCCGACTCTTATCAGCGGCCGATTCTTTCCAGCGTCGCGGTGCGACTGGAGGACGGCGCGCTCCCCCAGGCCGCGATCGACTACGTGAACGGCCCGGCCGTGCAGTTGCTGGCGAAACGCGAGTCGGATTACTACCGCGACCTCTCGACGCAGACCGAGCAACTTGTGCAACTCACCATGATGCTCGTGGCGGTCATGTCGGTCGGCGCGGTCTTTGCCGTGTCGAACACGATGTACGCGGCCGTCGACCGGCGGCGGCGCGAAATCGCGATGCTGCGCACGATCGGATTTTCGCGGGCCGCGATTGTCACAGCCTTTCTGCTCGAATCGGTGCTGCTCTGCCTGATTGCCAGCGTCGCGGGCCTGGTCGCGATGTTGCCGCTGCATGGCCGGCGGCAGGATTTCCTGAGCGACTCGACGTGGACGGTCTTCGCCTACGAGATGCGGCTGACGCCGATGGTGGTGGCCTGGGCGATCGGGGCAGCGATCGTGGTGGGCATTTGCGGTGCGCTGGCACCGGCCGTGCGGGCTTCGCGAATCCAGATCATCGAGGCGCTGCGCAAGGCCTGAGCCACGGCCAACTCGAAACCCGGAAACTCACAGCCGATTCTGAATCGAGCCGATCGTCGACGCACTCGTCGCACCGGATAACATCCGTGATGGACTAGCAATGGCACACGAGACGCCAAACGACGCTCCTCCGGCAACGCAGCATGGCCCGATTTTGTTTTACGACGGTGAGTGCGGCCTGTGCGCGCGCTGGGTGCAGTTCTGCCTGGCACGCGATCGACATGGTGTGTTGCGCTACGCTCCGCTGCAAGGGGCGACCTACGCCGCGCTTCCGCTTGCGGATAAGCCACAAAAAATGAATTCGGTGGTCGTGCTGGACCAGGGACGATTGCTCCTTCGCAGCGATGCGGTGTTGCGGCTGCTACGAATTCTGGGCGGGCCTTGGCGGATGCTGGCCGGGCTCGGCGCGCTCATCCCGCGATCCATGCGAAATTGGCTCTACGACTTTGTGGCGATCCGCCGAATGCGCTGGTTCGGCAACGCGGATTCATGCCGACTGCCGCGGGCGGGTGAGGCGGCGCGCATGCTGCCTTGATTGCTGAACGACTCGATTACTCGCCTTGGGCAGGAACACCGGAATTCGTCGGCTGCGCCGGGAGCACGTCCAGCCGCTGCGCCTTTCGTCCGCCGCGCGCCACATGCGTGCTTTCGCCGGCCGTTGAAAGAAGTTGCGTCGATAGCGCCACCGCGCGATCGACCAACTCACGCGCACCGCTTCGCAGCTCTTCGCTTTGCCGCACGAACTCGACGTTGCGCTCCATGTCCTCGGCCGTCCAGCCGCGCGAATGCGCGATGAAGGGAAATTGCGGAAACTGAAAGCCCAGCTCGCCGAAGAACGCGAGGGCCTGGCCGGCGACAGCCTGAATATTGTCCTGCCCGCCGGTGATGATGAACGCGGCCGTCTTGTTTTGGATCAGCACGCGGTCGGCAATCGTGAGCTGATTCTGCACGCAGTTCAGCCGCTCGGCCATCTTGAAATAGAGCGAGCCGGCCGCTCCCCAGCGGATCGGCGTCGCGAGCACGACCACGTCGGCCCAGAAGACGAGGGCGTCGTACACCTGCTCCATCTGGTCGGCCGGGTCCATCTGCGTAATCGAGCACGGCCAGGTGCAGGCGGGCGGCCTTCGAGTAATAGCCCTCGCAGTGGCGGAATTGCAGTTCGCGCAGGCGGATCAGGCGAGTTTCACACTGCAGCGCGCCGCGCGCGTGGTCAAGCGCGCACTCCAGCAGCGCATCAGAGGTCGAATAGCGCGGGTTCGCGGGATCGAGATTCGTGGTCGAAATGCCGCAGACCCGCACCGGCCCCGGCTCACGCTCGGTCTTTCGGCTGAGCGGATGCTGTACGTGCGGCTTGCGCGTGCGCGGCGAAACCGGCTCGACCGAAACCAGCAGGCGCCCGTTCTCAACCTTCACTTCATGCCGCGGGACGGCGTCTTCCTCATAGCCCGGCTCGCCGAGGCCGCTCTGCCAGTGAAACTTCCAGCCGTGCCAGGGACAGACGACGTAGTCGCCGTCGAGCCGCCCATGGCCGAGAGGTCCGCCGACATGGTTGCAGACGCCGGAGATCGCGCCGAACTGGTCGCCGCGGTGCGTGACAGCGATCTTGCGCCGGCCGACGGTGATCTCGGTTACTTCGCGCGATGCGAAGTGCTCGACGGGGCCGGCGTCGTGAAACGCGCTCGCCATAGGCAGATCAGCCCATCCGCCCGATCACTTCCCGCCCAAATTCGCTGCACTTGATCTGCTTGGCCCCTTCCATCATCCGCGCAAAATCATAGGTCACCGTCTTCGCCCCGATCGCACCATCCAGCCCGCGGATGATCAGGTCGGCCGCCTCCTGCCAGCCCATGTGCTCGAGCATCATGACGCCGCTCAGGATCACCGAGCCGGGGTTCACCTGGTCCTTGTCGGCGTACTTGGGCGCCGTGCCGTGCGTCGCTTCAAAGATCGCGTGGCCGGTGACGTAGTTGATGTTGCCGCCCGGGGCGATGCCGATGCCGCCGACCTGGGCCGCGAGGGCGTCGCTGAGGTAGTCGCCGTTCAGGTTCAGCGTGGCGATGACGTCGAAGTCCTTGGGCCGCGTCAGCACCTGCTGGAGCGTGATGTCGGCGATGCTGTCTTTGATCAGCAGCATCTTCTTCCACCTGCCGTCGCCGTGCGTGGCCCAGAGTTTCAGGCCCGTGTCCACCTCGGCCACGATTTTTTTCTGCTGGTCGGGCGGCATCATGTCAAAGCCCGGCTCGATCATGCGTGCGTTGGCCTCGCTCGACAGGTCCTTGTTCTGCTCCTTGTTGCCGAGGATCCAGCTCTCGCGCTCCGTGACGACCTGCGGGCGGAAGAAGTTCACCGCGACCTGGTAGCCCCAGTCGCGGAACGCGCCTTCCGTGAACTTCATGATGTTGCCCTTGTGCACGAGCGTCACGCTGCGGCGCTGGTGCTTGAGGGCGTAGCTGATGGCGCTGTGTACGAGCCGCTCCGTGCCCAGATAGCTGACCGGCTTGATGCCGATACCGACCTGGAGGGGCACTTCGCGTTTCGGAGCGCCGATGCCTTCGAGCTGGGCCTGCCAGCCCTTGTTCGCGTCGGTCGTGCCAAAGCGCACTTTCTTGAAATCCTTCGGAAACTCCTGCGCCATGAACGACAGCAGCTTCGCGGCTTCGGGGGTGCCGGCCGCGTATTCGATGCCCGCGTAAATGTCCTCGGTGTTCTCGCGGAAGATCACCATGTTCACGTCGCCCGGGCTGCACCGGCTGGCACGCCCTGGAACCACGCACCGGCCGCAGGCAGACGAACAGATCCAGCATTTGCCGCAGTGCCACGTTCAGCGAGCGAATGCCGCCGCCCACGGGCGTTGTCAGCGGCCCCTTGATCCCGACCAGGAATTCCTGAAACGCGGCCACGGTGTCGTCGGGCAGCCAGTTATTGAAGCGGCGGAAGGACTCTTCACCGGCGAACACTTCCATCCAGGCGATCTGCCGCTTCCCGCCGTAGGCCTTCTGCACGGCCGCGTCGAAAACCGGCTGGCTCGCCTTCCAGATGTCGCGGCCGGTACCGTCGCCGCGGATGAAGGGGATGACGGGCCGATCGGGGACATTCAACCGGCCGCCGGAAATGCTGATCTTGTCGCCGGCGGGGACGGTGGTCGTGGTGTAAGCCATGGGCCTTTGCTCCTGTATGAAACGGTTGAGCGTATCCGCGGCGCGGCTGTCGTTCCAGCGCGGGCGCCCGCGGCGGGTCAGATCGAGGCCGATGCCACCGGCCAGGCCCCCACCCGACGGGAGCGGGCTGTTCGGTCCCAGAACATTTTCGGTCTGGACAGCGTCCGCCTGCAATCCGGACTACGTCGAAGTACATGAAGCGGTAGCAAGGGTCAATTCCGGCCCGCGGTAAAAAACAGGAGCAACTCATGCATGTTTGGAAAAAAGATGCGGCGATTCGGGTTCTTTCGACGACGCTCGCGGCGAGCGGGTTGGCGCTGCTGGTGGTCACGGCGACCGGTTGCGATGGACCCGCGGAGCAGGTCGCTACGGGGCAGATCGCATCGGACAGCCACCAAGTAGAGTATGCGGCTAAGCTCGCCGTGAACCACAACGAATCCTTCGTAACCGGATAGCGCCGAAGCTCCGCCGAATCCTGCCCCAAGAACTCACACGCTGGACAAACTCGACCCACGAGGAGCCGGACATGAACGCCGCAAGTCACAATGCAACAGGCCGGAAGCTGATCGTGCTGGCGGCCAGCGGGCTGGCGGCCCTGGTGCTCACGGCGACCGGGTGCGACCGGACGCCGGAGCAGGCGGCCGCTGCAGCACAGGAACAGGCCCGACCGACTACGGGCAAGCTTGATCTCTCTGGAAGGATTTCGGTGAACCACAACGAGACATTGGTATTGGGATAGGCCCGCTATTCCATCTTCGCGGAGCGGGCGGCGTTTTGGTCCGCGCGGGCGCCCGGGTGTAATGCGCGTGGTGGCTCGGCGGGGAACGCCGCAACCGCTTTCCGACCGGCCGCCATACGGGAATTACATGGCGGATGCGGCACAAGTCGCGCGGATCGCACTTTCCTGGGCGCAGTGCTACGAGGATCAGACACAGTTTTCGCGCGCCGAGCGTCTCTGCCGGTGCGCCTGGAGCCAGATGCGCAGCCGCGCCGCGGCTTCCGCGAATCCGGCGCTGCGGATCGAATCGCTGAATCACCTGGCGCGCATCCTTCGCCTGCAGGGGCGGTATCGCCGCGCCGCGGTCTTGCACCGGGCGGCCCTGCGCCTCGCCGAGGCCCACCTGGGCCCGCGTCACGCGATGATCGCATACATTGCCAACGATCTCGGAATTCTCTGCAAGTACACCGGCCGTTTCGACGATGCCGCCGCGCTCTACCAGCGCTGCATCGAGATCCTCGAGGCCGCGGGCGACGCCGATCCCTGTGCTCTGGCCGGCCTCTATCACAATCTCGGCGGCGTGGAGCACGCGCGGCGGCGTTTCGCCGAGGGAGAGCCGCCGGCGCGGCGCGCCGTGGCGTTGCGCGAGGACCGACTAGGGCCGATTCATCCGGACGTGGCAGCCGACTTGGCGGCGCTGGCGGGGCTGCTCGACGGACAGGGCAAGCTTGACGAAGCCGAGGTGCTCTACCAAC
>JBGAJB010000053.1:0-16638 GCA_044225155.1 Phycisphaerae bacterium
CTCGGATGTCGAGCAGTTCGTTCAGTCGCGACTGAACGACCGTGCTGTCGGTGCTCAGGGCTGGGCTCTTGGAAAATCGACGTCGGTCGCTGCCACATGATTGAAGTAGTTGGTGAAGATATTCAGCGCGACGTTCGCGACGATCTCGGCGATTGCCCCGTCGTTCAGGTCCGCGCTGCGTGCCGCAGCGAGGTCGGCATCCGTCACAACGCCCTGCGTTTCGACGATTCGTTTTGAGAGTCGGAGGGTCGCGGCCGTCCTTGCGTCGACCGCCGTGCCGATTCGGCTGTCTCCGATCTGCTCTGCGGTCAGGCCAACCATCTTGCCGATCGCCGAATGAGCGGCGAGACAGTACTCGCACCGATTCGCCTGGCCCACGGCGAGAGCGATCTGTTCGCGCACCTTGGCGGACAGGCCTCCCTTGCCCAAGGCACCGCTGAATTGGAGGTACGCATCGAGGACGGCCGGCGAAACTGCCATTGCCTTCATCATGTTGGGTGTCATTCCCAGCTTGGCTTGGACGCCATCAAGCAGCTCCTTGGCTTTCCCGGTCGCTTGTTCGGGGTTGATGTTCGTGAGGCGACTCATCTTTGTTGCTCCTATTCGTGGATCCATTCGCGTTCGTCGGGACACTTTCCCAATCAACGAGGCGCAACTAGCAGCTGTCGTGCCGGAAGCCACTGTTTTCCTTAACCAATTGCCAAAAAACGACTTCGGATAGAAACTCCGCATCCTGTGAGTCAACGAAATATCGTTTTATACCGAATTACCGTTGCACAGCGACGACATTTCGGTGAAACTGGCGCGATGCCAGCCGAACCGGTCTGCTCTCTCTTCGCCGACCCGATGAAACTCTTGCTCGACATGGCGAAGGTGCGGTCGCTCCCGGAATTGCTCGACCTAATTGTCCGCCGCATCGCCGAATCGGCGACCGTTTGCCTCGCTCGCGTCTGGCTGGTACGCCCCGGCGGCCCATGCGAGACTTGTCCGATGCTTGCGGAATGCCCCGATCAGCGAGAGTGCCTGCACCTCGTCGCCAGCGCTGGCCGATCGCAAGTCGATCAAGCCGTCCAGTACTCTCGAATCGACGGTGCCTTTCGTCGTTTCCCGATTGGCGTGCGAAAGGTCGGCCGCATCGCGCAAACCGGTGAAGCTCTGGAAGCACCTGACATCGCAGGAACGCCCGATTGGATCGCTGATCCTGAGTGGGTGCGCACGGAAGGGATTCAGGGCTTCGGCGGTCAGCCGCTCGTGCATCAAGGCCAGGTCCTTGGCGTGCTTGCCGTCTTCAGCCGCGCGCCGCTTCAAGCGGAATGCCTCGACTGGCTCCGAATGGTCGCGAATCACGCAGCGGCCGCGATCGCCAATGCGCGGGCTTGGGACGACGTCCAGGCCTTGCGCAAGCAACTCGAATTGGAACGGGATTATCTCCGAGAAGAAGTGATGGAGGCCGTGGCCTTCGGCGACATGATTGGGCAGAGCGTTGCGTTACAGAGTGTCGCGCGACAAATCGAACTGGTTGCAAAAACTGACGCGTCCGTGCTGATACTCGGCGAGAGTGGTACGGGAAAGGAGTTGGTCGCGCGAGAGATTCACCGCCGAAGCGCTCGCGCTCATCGGTTGCTCGTCACGGTCAATTGCGCGGCGGTTCCCCGAGAGTTGTTTGAAAGCGAGTTTTTTGGCCATGCCAAGGGAGCCTTCACCGGCGCCCTGCGCGAGCGGATTGGCCGGTTTGAACTGGCCAACGGCGGCACGTTGTTCCTCGACGAGGTCGGCGAGATACCCCTCGAACTTCAGAGCAAGCTCCTGCGGGTTCTGCAGGAGGGAGAACTGGAACGGGTCGGCGAAGAACGCACCAGAAAAATTGACGTTCGCGTCATTGCGGCGACCAATCGCGCTCTTCGGGAGGAGTCCGACGCGGGGCGCTTCCGCACCGACCTGTATTATCGACTCAGCGTATTCCCGATTGAGCTCGCCCCGCTACGCCGCCGCAAGGAGGACATTCCACTGCTTGCCGCGCACTTTGTTGAGAAGATCGCTCGTCGATTGGGCCGGCCGGCTCCTCGGTTGACCTTGGCGAGTGTGCAGCAATTGCAGAAGCACGACTGGCCAGGGAATATTCGCGAGTTGCAGCATGTGTTGGAGCGCGCGTTGATCACGTCACCTCTCGGGCGTTTTCGATTGCCGGAGTTGACCAGCAACAGTGTCGATGTTGTGATCAATATGCCCGCCGGGATTCCGGCCGACGAGGCGCCGCTGACAGCGGCCGAATTGCGCGAACTTGAAATTGCGAATCTTCGCAAAGCGCTTCAATTGGCGGGCGGAAAGATCTACGGTGTGGGCGGTGCCGCAGAGCTTCTTGGCATGAAGCCAACTACGCTGTCTTCGCGATTGACAGCGCTCGGACTGCGGACCGCAAGATCATTCTGAGATTCTCGATCTTGAGTTCGCCTTGAATAGACGGCTACGGCGTTGAACTGAAGGATGTCCATACCGAACATCCAATCTGTGGTGTTTTGGGAGGCAAGCGCGGCCTCGAGCGCTTGCATCCCGTATGGATCGAGCGCCCAATGTCACGGAGCCGCGACGTGTGTTCAGTAGATGTTCGAAATAGAGGTTGCACAACTTAAGGGATCGAACCTGCACAACTTAGGCAATTGGGGCGCCCTATTAACAACCTGCCAATCCAGTCCGTTTCGCCTACTTAGTGGCGCAGGTTGCTCTACTTAAGCTCTCACAGCTCGGATCATACCCAGTTTTCAACCGCTGGAGAGGGGTCGGGAGTGCGCAAACAGCTCGAAAGGCTGGCATTCTACACGTCCACTGTGCCGGAAGTGAGGGAGCGATCCCAGAATCTGACAGCCCTCAATTGTTCAAAGTGGATTCCGCCTCGCGCCGGAACGACTGCACCTGCTCGTCTGCGGTTTGGGGTTGCTCACATGCCCATTCGCGAGCTGCGCAAGTTCCGCTTCTGCCTCCGCGAGTTCCCCGAGCTTGAAGTAGGTCATCGCGAGAAACGCCCGCGAGGCGGCGTCCGTTTGCGGATTGGTGGAGGCGTCCACCTTGCGCGCAAGCAAAAGGGCGGCGCGCGAACTGTGATAGTCGCCCAGGCGGAATTGCGACAGACCGACAGCCGTCAGATACCGCGTGTCATTCGGATGGAAGCGCAATAACGAGACGCCAATGGCCCGCGCGCGTTCGTACGGACCGGTCGCGGCGTTGGGATCGCACACGATCTCCCAGGCGGTGCGGAAAAGCTCCGCGGGACTTCCGGCTCGGGTACGAACCAGTCGCAGCGCGGCAGATCGAACTTCAGCACTGATATCCGGCTCGTCTGCGAGTCGGTCGATGACTTCCACCGCGCTTCCTCCGTCGCCAAATAGACGCGCGACTAGCGGTTCGGCTTCGAGCCGCAACACACGTGCCGCGGTGGTCGCAACTGTGCGCGTAGTGAGCCGGTCGGTATCCCACAGCCAGATTGTGCCGGCGGTCGAGCCGCACGCCAGCCGGCGGCCCTGCGGGTCGAACGTGATCGAGTACAACCACCCGGCGTCTTCGCACTGCAGCCTTTCCACGACTTGCCAGTTTCGCGTATCCCAGAGCTTCACGGTGCCGTCGTGAAAGCAGATGGCCAGCCGACTGCCGTCTGCCCTTCGGAGAGCGCCGCCAGCAATTGCGTAACGTCTTCGGCCACAGGCGAAAGCTCCGCCGGGGCGCGCGTCAGGAAAAGAAATCTCCGGATTCCTTGTCGGGACGGGACGTGCATTGTCGCGCCTACCTGCGACTTCGGCAAGACGGACGCGGGCCCGCATTCCGATACTTAAGTTCGATGCCACCCGGAGCGTCGGCTGGCACGTGAGCTTCCGCGACCCGCAAGCCGGTCACTCGCGTCGTCACCGCTTCAGGTGAGAAGGAAGCCCTCGCGCCCTATCACGCCTGGGTTGCCGAAAAAATCGGCGGCCACGGCGACGGGAAGCTCCCCACGCAAGTGGGAATTCCACGAGCAATCGGAATGTCTTTTGCGCTGCTCAGTCCGCAAACAAGCCGTCGCTCTGAACTACCGGATCGCGCGGAGCATCATCATTGTCGACGAAAGCTAAGCGAGCGTTCTTTTCTACTGGGCAACGCATCCCGGCGTGCGATATTGCACGCGACCGCCCCATCCGCTACAATGATAATTGTGACAACTGAAGTTTCCAACGCGACGCTCCATCACCGCCATCATCCGCACCCTCTGGTCGGCTGATGGGCTGAGCTTCGCACGAATCCAGCAATCATCAACGCCGACCGACCGGTCGGCGTTTTCGTTTCCACGACTACGCGGCCGGGGTCCTGAGGCAAGGAGCGACCGCGTGGACAACAGTTCGTCGTCGGAAGTACTGCGGCTGGGGTTGCCCAAGGGACGCATGGCAGAGGGCGTTCTTGAGCTGCTGCGCGACGCCGGAGTGCGCCTGAGCGTTGGGGCGCGCGAATACCGGCCTACGCTCTCGCTACCGGGGATCGAGACGAAGATTCTCAAGCCCCAAAACATCATCGAGATGCTGCACGTCGGGTCGCGCGATATCGGGTTCGCGGGGGCAGATTGGGTGGCTGAGTTGCAGGCCGAAGTGGTCGAGCTGCTCGATACGGGGCTGGACCCGATCGCGCTCGTGGCTGCGGCGCCGCGGGAGCTGCTCGTCGATGGTGCGTTGCCGGTGCGTCCACTCATCATCGCCGCCGAATACGAGCGGCTGACGCGCGAGTGGATCAACCGGCGCGGCCTGACCGCCACCTTTGTCCGCTCGTTCGGCGCGACAGAGGTATTTCCGCCCGAGGACGCGGACTGCATCATCGATGTGACCGCAACCGGGGCCACGCTGACCGCCAACGACCTTCAAGCATTTGACACGCTGATGAAATCTACGACGCGACTGTACGCCAACCCCCGCGTGCTCGACAACGTGGCGGCCCGCAAGCGCATCGATCGCTTCGTCCTGCTGTTGCGCTCGGTGCTCGATGCGCGTCGTCGTGTGATGGTTGAAATCAATGTCGCCGCGGCTCGATTTGACGATGTGGTCGCAATTCTGCCCTGTATGCGCGCGCCCGACCGTCTCGCGTCTGCACGGCGAAGAGAGCTATGCGGTGAAGGTGGCCGTGCCGCGCGACCAGCTGCCGGCGCTCATCCCCGAGATACAAGCCCGTGGCGGGACCGACATCGTGACGTACGAGCTTTCGCAGATTGTGCCGTGACGTGGAGAACAACGTGTTGCGAGCGCTCTCTGAATTGATCCCCGCCGGCCGGATGCTCGGCGCCCGCGCCTACGCAGTCCCGCGCGAAGCGGCGGCGCCGCCGATCGATCTTTGGCTGGATGCCAACGAGGGTGCCCCACCGCCGGCGGACCTGCTCCGGGTTGTTGCGAAGTCTGGCATCGATCTGATGCGGCGCTATCCGAACGCCCGCGCGTTCGAGAAGGAGCTCGCCGAACACTATGGCGTAACGCCAGACCAGGTCATTGTCACGGCGGGGATCGACGACGCGCTGTACCGCTCGTGCGTCGCGATGCTGGAGCCCGGGCGGAACATCGTCTTGACGACTCCGACTTTTGAAATGATCGCCAGATACGCGCGGCTTGCGGGCGGCGAGGTTCGCGAAACGCCGTGGTGGAACGGTGCGTTTCCGACTAACGCTCTGATCCAGCGGGTCAATGATTCGACTCGCCTGGTCGCGTTCGTGTCGCCGAACAATCCGACGGGCGGCGCGGGCACGCTCGGCGACCTGCAGCATCTCTCAAACGCGTGCCCGCAGGCGCTTGTTCTAGCCGACTTCGCCTACGCCGAGTTCGCCGATGAGGATCTGACCGCCCCGGCCCTGCGCCTGCCGAATGTCCTCGTGCTGCGAACGTTTTCGAAGGCGTGGGGTTTGGCCGGGCTGCGTGTCGGTTACGCAATCGGTCCGGCACCGGTTGTCGCATGGCTGCGGGCCGCGGGAAACCCATACGCCGCGGCCGCCCCTTCGCTCGCTCTTGCCGCCGGCGCGTTTTCCTCGTCCGCGCCATACGTCTGTCAATCCGTCGCACGCGTGAAGCAGGAACGGGCGAATTTGTTCACGCAACTCGCTCGGATTGGCGCGCAGCCGCTGGCCTCACAAGCCAACTTCGTCACTGCACGTTTCGCTAACGCGCTTGCCGTCTGGCGGGCCCTTGCCCAACGCGGCATCGCCGTCCGCGCCTTCCCCGGACGCGGCGAGTTGGAGCACTATGTTCGCATTACCTGCCCCGCTGCGGAGGGCGCGTTCGGTCGGTTGAGCAACGCGCTAGCGGAAGTTGTTCGCATATCCGGGAGCCTATCATGAGCCGCAAATACGAATACGCTCGCACGACCAGCGAGACGAATATTCAGGTCACGCTCGAACTCGACGGCGCGGGCGCCGCGGAAATCCAGACCGGCGTTGGTTTTCTCGATCATCTTCTCACGGCCCTGGCGCGCCACGCGCGTTTCGACTTGCGGCTGCGGTGTACCGGAGATACGCACGTCGACGACCATCACACCTCCGAGGACTGCGCGCTCGCCATCGGTGCGGCGCTCGACGCATGTCTCCAGGCGCGCCGCGGTGTGACGCGATTCGGGCACGCTTACGCCCCGCTGGATGAAGCGTTGGCGCGATGCGTCATCGACCTCTCCGGCCGTCCGTTCGCGCGCGTGGAGCTGGGACTGAAGCGCGAGCGACTCGGCGATCTTTCCTGTGAAAACATTCCTCACGTGCTCCGCTCGCTGGCGACGGCTGCGAAGTTGACGCTTCACGTCGATGTGCTGACGGGCGAAAACGATCATCACCGCGCTGAAGCCGCGTTCAAGGCAACCGCGCTCGCACTCGGCGCCGCGGTCCGCCTTGACGGTTCCAGCGACGTTCCGAGCACGAAAGGGACGCTGACATGACGGAAGTCGGCGTGGTAGCCACGGGCGCGTGCAATCTGGCCTCGATGCTGGCCGCGCTACGCCGCATCGGGGCTGCGCCGCGCGTAATCGAGGTCGCAGAGGATCTGACCGCCGCGCGACTGCTCGTCGTACCAGGCGTTGGCGCATTCGGAGCAGTTGTAGCGGAAATCGATCGTCGCGGCCTGCGCAAGGCGCTTATTGCGCGCATTCGCGCAGGAGGCGCGACAATGGCCGTCTGCTTGGGACTGCAATTGCTGTGCGAATCGAGCGAAGAGTCGCCCGGCGTGTGCGGGCTGGGAATCCTCCCGGGGTGCGTGACGCAGCTTGCCGCGGGGTTGCGTGTGCCGCAGATGGGTTGGAATCGAATAGATGCCTCTCGCGAATGTCGCATCGTTACGAATGGTCACGCGTATTTCGCCAACTCATATCGGCTCACCAGCGTGCCCGACGGTTGGAACGTCGCAATCTCGAACTACGGTGCACCCTTCGTCGCGGCGATCGAACGAGGGCCGATTGCGGCGTGCCAGTTTCACCCGGAGCTGTCCGGCGATTGGGGAACAGCTCTGCTGCAGCGGCTGGATTCAGACAACCATGGAGTGCCATGCTGACACGACGGTCATTCCGTGCTTGGACTGCCGTAATGGGCGCGTGGTCAAGGGGGTACGTTTCTCCGGCCTGCGCGACGTCGGGATCCGGCCAGATGCGCTGCCGCTACCAGCGCGTCGGAGCTGACGAACTCGTGCTTCTCGACGTTTCCGCGACACCCGAGGCCCGCGCCACGCGCGTGCGACACGGTTCGGGCCGTGCGCGGCGGGGCTGAGCATCCCGTTGACGGTCGGCGGCGGCGTGCGAAACGTCGAGGATGCCTTCACGCTGCTGTCGGCTGGCGCAGACAAGGTTGGTGTGAACACGGCCGCGGTTGCCACCCCGGAATTGATCGACGATCTCGCGCGGCCTTCGGTTGCCAGTGCGTCGTCGTCGCAGTCGACGCCGCCCGCATTGGCGATGGCTGGGAAGTCGTCACACACTCCGGTGCGACTCGTACCAGACGAGACGCAATTGCCTGGATTGCGGCAGTCACCCGCCGCGGCGCGGGGGAAATCCTCCTCACGAGCTGGGATCGCGACGGCACCGGTGCCGGCTACGACCTCGATTTGATCGCGGCCGCGGCGCGCGTAACAACCGTCCCCATCATCGCGTCGGGCGGCGCGGCGTCCGCCGAGCACCTGGTCGCCGCGGCGCATTGCGCCGCAGACGCTGTGCTCGTCGCAACGATCTTGCACGACCGCCTCATAACCGTCGGGAGAATCAAGCAACAACTCGCCGCAGCGGGAATCGAGGTGCGACTGTGATCGTTCCATCCATCGACCTCATGAACGGCCGCCGTGCAGCTTGTTGGCGGCAGGCAATTCGAGCTCAACGCGGGCGATCCCCGTCCGCTCGCACGAAAATTTGCGCTGGCCGGAGACGTCGCGGTTGTCGATCTCGACGCGGCGCTCGGCCGCGGCTCCAATGCGGACACCGTTCACGAGTTGCTGAAGCTCGCGCCGTGCCGAGTGGGCGGCGGGATTCGCTCCGTTGAGAGCGCCCATCCGCTGGCTCGATGCGGGCGCAACGAAATCGTGCTCGGAACGGCCGCCACGCCGCAAACCCTCTCGCAACTCCCGCGCGAACGCATGATCGCCGCACTCGGCGCCGTCGACGGCGAAGTCGTCGTCGACGGCTGGCGCACGCGCACCGGTCGTTCGATCCTCGACGTACTGTGCGAGCTGCGTCCGTTCGTCAGCGGCTTTCTTGTCACGTTCGTCGAGCGCGAAGGTCGGCTGGGTGGCACGGTGCTGGACCGTGTCAAACCGCTGATCGCAGCGGCGGGTGATGCCCGCGTCACGATTGCCGGCGGCATCACGACGACCGACGAGAGTGCCGAATTGGATCGCCTCGGCGCAGGTTGTACAAGGGCGTGCTCGATTTCGCCGACGCGCTCGCCTCGCCGCTTTCCTCCGATCGCCCCGACGGACTTTGGCCGACGGTGGTCGTCGATGAACTTGGGGTCGCGCTCGGTCTGGCGTATTCGAGCCGCGACAGTCTGCGCGACGCCGTAAACACGCAGCGCGGCGTCTACGAATCCCGAAGACGCGGCCACTGGGTCAAAGGGAAAAGCAGCGGCGCGACGCAGGATCTTTTGCGCATCGATCTCGATTGCGACCGCGATACGCTCCAGTTCACAGTTCGTCAGCGGGGTCGAGGGTTTTGCCACCGCAAGACGCGCACCTGCTGGGGCGACGAGCGCGGTTTTGGCGCCTTGTCGCGCATGCTCGCAGCGTGGCGTGACGCGGCCCCTCCGGGGTCTTACACGCAACGGCTTTTCGGCGATGCGGCGCTATTGTCGGCCAAGCTGACCGAAGAGGCGCGCGAGCTGGCCGACGCCCGCAGTGCGGAAGAAATTCGCAACGAAGCTGCGGATGTGCTCTTTTTCACGCTCGTCAAAATGCAATCCGCCGGGGTCACGCTGGCCGACGTCGCGAACGAACTCGATCGCCGCGCGCTGCGCGTGACGCGCCGCCCGGGAAACGCCAAGCCGGTGGGAACCTCATGAGCGCGCGACTTCTCCCCATCAAAACCGAGAGTGGATTTAAGGGAGCGGGGTGCGACGATTGACGAAGCAACGCTCTCGGCAGCACGCCAAATTATCGCGGACGTTCGCAGCCGGGGAGAATCGGCGGTGCGAATACGCCTCCAAGTTCGGTGACGCGCGCGTGCGCACGATCCAATCGTCGTTCCGGCTGATGCATTGCGGGCGGCGACTGCGACAATTTCCTCGTCCGATCGCGGCATACTCGAACGCAGCGCCGAGCGCATTCGTCGATTCGCCGAGTCGCAGCGGCGCGCGTTATGCGACGTGGAAGTCAAAATCGACGGTGGATCCGCCGGCCATGTGTTCAAACCTGTCGCAACCGCCGGCTGCTACGCCCCCGGTGGTCGATATCCGCTGCCGTCATCTGTGCTCATGACCGCCATCCCCGCGCGCGTCGCCGGTGTGCGCAACGTCTGGGTGGCGAGCCCGCGCCCGACGCCGATCACGCTCGCCGCCGCGGCCATCGCCGGCGCAGACGGCGTGCTCACAGTCGGCGGCGCGCACGCGATCGCCGCGCTCGCGCACGGCGTCGGCGGCGTCCCCGCCTGCGACATGGTCGTCGGCCCAGGAAATCGCTGGGTGACCGCCGCGAAGTACGTCATCTCCGCCGAAGTCGGCATCGACATGCTGGCCGGCCCGTCCGAACTGCTGGTGCTCGCGGATGAATCCGCCGACGCGCAGCTCATCGCAGCCGACTTGTTGGCGCAGGCCGAGCACGACGCCGACGCACGTCCGATGCTGATTACGACGTCGCCCGCCGTCGTCGAAGCGGTCGAGCGTGAGTTGGATCAACAGCTCGTTACGCTCCCGACGGCCGTCATCGCCCGCGACGGGCTTCAAAACGGATTTGCGTGTGTGGTCGAGTCAATCGAATCGGCCCTTTCGCTCTGCGACTGGCTCGCACCAGAGCATCTCGAACTGCAAGTTCGCGACCCTGGCGGGGTCGCGCCGCGGCTGAATCACTTCGGCGCGCTATTCATCGGCTCCGCAGCGGCCGAAGTTTTCGGCGATTATGGCGCCGGACCAAACCACACGCTTCCGACGGGTGGCACGGCGCGGTTTCGTGGCGGACTTTCCGTCCTCAGTTTCCTAAAGTGTTCGACGTGGCTGCGGATCGACGATTCGCGTCAAGCTGCCGTGCTGGCCCGCGACGCGGCCGATTTTGCGCGGCTGGAGCAACTCGAAGGCCACGCGCGCTCCGCCGCACGTCGTATCTGAGCCCCACGCGGTGGACGATTTTCTCCGGACCGGCTTGGTCCGGTAGGGCCCGGTCTGCCTGCTGATGCTTATGGGCAACATGAAGTTGCTCCTCCTCTATTTCCCGCTTCAAACGAGCTTGACGGACTCGTAAGACGCGATATATGATACGCGAATCTTGTGTCGCACGATGAGCGCGGCGCGAACGAGCACGGGAGGCGGAGATGCGTCGGGATAGCGGGACGGGGGAAGCGGCTCCGGGCATTGAGCAGAGTGTCCTTTTGTCTGTTCTCACCGGATTGGCTGGGCTATCGGCGCTCCTGCTCGGGTGGCAGGCGGTGAGCCCCAGTCCCTTCCGGGGATTTGGAATCACGATTGACAGATTGAGCACTCCGCTGACGTTGCTCGTAGCCGTCATCGGCGCGGTGACATTTCGCTTCTCAACGCGGTACCTGGCCGGGAATAACAGGCAAAGACGCTTCCTGCGCCTGCTGGCGTTCACCGTCATTTCAGCGTATGTGCTCATGTGCGCCACCAACATGCTGCTGCTTTTCGTCGCATGGTCGCTGACCAGTCTGGGGCTACACGGCTTGCTAACGATCTATGAGGATCGCAGCGAGGCGCGGCGCCCGGCGCGGAAGAAATTTCTGATCAGCCGGCTTGGGGACGTGGCTTTGATTGGTGCGACGATTCTCATCTGGCGGGGCTGGGGAACGCTTGATCTCCACGAATTCCTCGCTGGTGTCGTCGCGGCAAAAAACGCCGATGCGTCGGTCGGCGTGATTGGAGTCCTCGTTGCGATCGCGGCCCTCACCAAGTCGGCGCAGTTCCCATTTCACAGCTGGCTGCCCGAGACCATGGAAGCCCCGACACCTGTTTCCGCGCTGATGCATGCAGGAATTATCAATGCCGGCGGAGCGCTTCTGCTCCGCTTCGCCCCACTCATCGTTCGCGTGCCAGAGGTTCTGCTCGTGCTCTCTTTGGTCGGCACGTTCACGTTCACGATCGGCATGCTCGCGATGTGGGCCCAAGTGAAAGTCAAGCGCACGCTGGCCTGGTCGACAGTCGGCCAAATGGGGTTCATGATGGTTCAACTCGGCCTCGGCGCATTTCCGGTGGCCGCCATGCACATCATCGGGCATGGCTGCTACAAGGCCTGGAGCTTTCTGAGGTCCGGCGATCTGCCGGCGGCCGCCCCGGCTCCAGCCGCCCCCGCCCGCGCGATCTGCCTCGCTGCCATCGGAACGGTATTGAGCGTTCCAGTGCTTGCTTTTGCAGCCTGGTTAGTCGGCTTCACTCCTCTGCATTCGCCCGGAGAATTCGCCCTTTCCGTAATTCTGGCGATCTCCATCGGCCAGCTCTGGGTTGGCGTTCTCGGGCGTCCCACCCATGACCCGTCGCAGTTTTCCAAGCAGATTGTCGTTGTCGCCGCATCCAGCGTCGCCGCAGCCGTCGGCGCTTTCGCACTGTATCGCGGCGCGGCCGCGTTTCTCGCGCCGGTGTTGGGCAACATATCGGCGCCAACCGGTCCGCTGGCTTGGATGGCGGCGGCCATCCCTGTGACCGCGCTCGCCGTACTGCTGGTAATCCACGCGAGTTTCCCACTGCTGGGCCGCACGCGGGCGGGCCGTGCTTTCTACGTGCACTGTCTGAATGGTTTCTACTTTGGCGCGATTGCAGATCGAATCGTGGACGCCGTTTGGAGCCGACCCCGATTCCCTGTGACGGGAGCTCTTCATGCTTGAGACGATGGAACTTGTTGAACGGACAACGCCCCCTGACACCGCGTGGGACGACGTCATCCGAGTTTGCAACTTGATCCCGCCCCTCTGGGATCTGCGGAACTACGTTGCCGTGAACCCGTTTCTGGGGTTTGCCTCGCAGCCGTTGGAAGCTGCGGCCCGATTTGTCGGCGATGGGCTCAGTGCTTCGGTACTGCCTGGGATTGATTTCTACAAGTCCCGTTGGCAGGCAGGCGACTTCGGCCCGGACAATCTTGGATCCGCCGCCCGTCGCGGTGCGCAGGAACCCAAGGCGCTTGAGGCCATCCTCGCCGGCAAATTCTCCATTCCGCTCCGCACGACGCGTTCATTCCTGACCTTTGCAGAGCGGCATGATCAAGCATACGGCACCGAATGGAATGATGTTGTCCTTCGATCCGCGGCCCGGTGGTGCGCAGTATACGCCGTGACGGACAAGCCATATTGGGGCAAACAGGGTGAATGCAGCCTGTTCGTATCATGGCGGCAGGCGGCCGGGTGTGATCGCTCCCTCGACATCGCAGGGCTGCGCGGATTCCGAGCCTGGTCCAGACAAATTCCGACTCACCGTGCCAACGAAACGCTGCATTGGGCGCTCGACCAGTTGAATGTGGACGATTCAGAGCGAGTGCCCTATTTCTACCGTCTTCTGGGCGGCGTCTACGGATGGGCGTCTTACTTCCGCCGGATATCCTGGGAAAAAGGCGAGCAGGAACCTGGTCCACTTGCGGACCTGCTCGCCGTGCGAATGTGCATGGACGCCGCCGTGGCGAGCCTCGCTCCTCACCCGGTTCGCAGAGCAACTGCGCCTGCCCCCCAAATGGTGGAGGACGAGTCTGTGCGACTCGTCCTCCAAGACGCACTGGAGGATGGGTTCATCAGCCGTTTGGGCAGCAAATTGCGCGCGCCCGCCGCAGCAACCACGATGGCGCGCCCCAAGGTTCAAGCCGTCTTATGCATCGACGTTCGATCAGAGCCGCTGCGGCGCCACCTCGAAGCCGAGTCGCCGGAAATCGAGACCCGGGGGTTTGCCGGATTCTTCGGTGTTGCACTGAACTGGCGCTCGCGCACAGGCGACAGTGCCCGTTGCCCGGTCCTCCTCAAGCCCGGCGTGGACCTTTGCCGGCCCGCTGCGGCTGCGGAGCGGGGAGCCGGCGCAGCTCTACTTCATATGCAGAGTGCCCCGGCTTCGTCCTTTTCCTTCGTTGAAATCCTGGGCATCACCTACGGAGTTCGTCTGGTCGGCGACGCGGTGGTTGTGGGCTCAACTACCTTGCAGCCCGAAGGCACGCATGGATTGACGCTGGCGCCGGATGATGCCGGCTGCGGGATTCCTCCGGGCAATCGAATCGCACTTGCATCGGCAATCCTGAAGAACATGGGATTCCGAAGTTTGTTCGCGCCGCTCGTTCTCCTGTGCGGTCACGAGGGGCATAGCGCGAATAACCCACATCAGGCCAGCCTGGATTGTGGTGCATGCGGAGGGCACAGTGGCGCTATTAACGCGCGCGTGGCTGCGGCGTTGTTGAATGATTCGAACGTCCGCGCGGCACTTTCCGACGAAGGCTGGAACATTCCAGGCGATACACACTTCCTCCCTGGTGTACACAGCACATCGACGGATGAGGTCGTGCTACTCGACACCGATCAGGTGCCCGCCGGGCATGCGGCGGAAATGGCCCAGCTGCAGCATTGGCTCAAACACGCCGCCGAAGCCGCGCGCGCCGAGCGCGCATCCGCGCTGGGAGTTGGCGAAAGACCCGCTCACATCGTAGATCGTCTGATGCGCCGGCGGGCGCGCGACTGGTCCGAAGTGCGGCCCGAGTGGGCGCTCGCCCGAAACGCAGCGTTTATCGCGGCTCGCCGCGCGCGCACGCGCGGCCTGGACTTGGAAGGCCGGGCGTTTCTGCATGAGTACGACGCGGTGAGCGATCCCGATGATTCGATTCTCACGTTGATCCTGACCGCCCCAATGGTGGTCGCGTCCTGGATTAACCTGCAGTACTTTGCGTCAACGGTAGACAATCGTGTCTTTGGAGCGGGTGACAAGGCGCTCCACAACCGCGTCGAAGCGCTGGGCATCGTTCTGGGAAACGGGGGAGATCTGCGAACGGGACTCCCCCTACAATCGGTCCATTCGGCTGATGGTCGTTGGTTTCACGAGCCGCTGCGGCTGCAGGTCGTCGTCGAGGCCCCCACGGAGCAAATCGATCGAGTGCTGAAGGCCCAGTCGGGGGTGATGGACCTGGTACAAAACGGCTGGGTACGATTGTTCGCGCTAAATCCGAATGGCCGGGAATTGAAACGGTGCCTGCCCGGACGCCGGTGGGAGCTGTTCGATGCCTCCGAAATCTAAGAACCGGGTGAACCGGTCCGGCGGACAGCCGCCAGGCGCTCGCCCGCGCACCAAAGCCGTTGCTGCGCCGCAACCGCCAGCTTGGACTTTCCTGAGCAATCACGCTCACGTGCTATTGCTGCTGGCTCAGGACTCGCAAATTCGACTCCGCGACGTTGCGGAGCGAGTCGGGATCAACGAGCGGGCGGTTCAACGGATCGTGGCGGATCTCGAAGCCGGTCGCTACATCGAACGGGAACGAGACGGTCGTCGAAATCGCTACCGAATAAATTCTGATTTGCCGCTGCGGCATCCGGTCGAAGCCCACTGCGGCGTCGGAAAACTGCTCGGCTTGGTACTCTCGTCTGAAAGAGGCGCGCAGCACGGCGACGAGTTGCATCGCGTCATTGTCGTCATTGCGATGCATTCGCAAGGTCCTTCCGCTGACCTTGCTCTCCCTTCGGTCACGTCCCCATCAATTCCTGAATTCTGCCGGCGCGAAGATCAAAAATGCGTTCCAGGTCTCGTCGGACCAGGATCGCGTGCGCGATTCGGCCAATCGGCCCCAATGGCAACGCATACCAGACGATGTCGTCCATGATCGTCTCATCGCCGACCGCGTCGAAATCATGCGTGTGGTGCCAGAGTCGGTATGGACCACGGACTTGCCGGTCGACGAACCGCTTTCCCGGCAACCACTTTTCGATTTCCGTGAGCCACCGCATCGGCCAGCCGCGCCAGCGAATCGTGTACTCGATCCGGGCGCCGACGCACATCGTGATGGGCGTCGGTGTGTGAACTCGAAAGTGCATCCACGGCGGAGTAATTTTGTCCAGGTTTTCCACGTCCACAAAGAAAGAAAACACTTGCTCAATCGGCCTACGGATGATCTGACGCCGCTCGATCGTGTGAATCCTCACCGCACAATGCCTCCGCCGTGCGCAACGGAAAGCGGCGGGGCTTCAGCCACGCGGCGAATTCCGCGCAACATGCCTTTGAAAACGATTCCATGCAGCGGTGCGACCGCGTACCAGTACGCCAGTCCGGCGAGGCCGCGCGGCTTGAAGCGGGCAGTCTGTTTCAGTATGCAGGTCGTGTCAGAAGCTGGCGTCACTTCGAAGGTCAGCGTCGCTTCGCCCGGCAGCCGCATCTCGGCCCGCAGTTCCAGCCGGCGCCGATCGTCAAAGCCGGTTACTCGCCAGAAGTCTACAACTTCGCCAAAAGCGAGCTTGTCCGGGTCGCGTCGGCCGCGCCGTAACCCGGGGCCGCCCACCAGGCGATCCAGGGCACCGCGCAGCCGCCAGAGCCAGTTCGCGGCAAAATAACCCTTGTTGCCACCGATGCGACACACGGACGAGAAGACGGTGTCGCAATTCGCCGCGACCTGCACCGAGCGCTGATCCACGAAGACTCGGCCGCCAGCCCAATCGGGATCGCCGGGGATGCGGCCCGCGTCAGACCAGGCGGTTTCAACCTCGCCCCCGGCGGACCTGCCAAGTGCGGCAGCGATGGCAGCCCCTACCGTCATGCATTCATGCGGCATAAGCCGAACGGCGTCGTCATTGCGGCACACGACGCGGTTTCGCAATCCTTCCGCAAGCGGTCGCGCAATGCGATGGCTGATCGGCGTGACCAGGTGAATCCAAAGCGAACTGAGGCGGGGTGTTAGCACAGGAACGGGCAGAATCACGCGCCGCCGCAAGCGCAGCGCGTCGCTCATCTCGTCCATCAGTTTTCGATACGTCAGCACATCGGGCCCACCGATGTCGAGCGTACGGCCGCTGATCTCCTGGACT
>JBGAJB010000054.1:0-16026 GCA_044225155.1 Phycisphaerae bacterium
CGGCGTTGGAGCGGTGTTGATCCTCTCGGGACTGTGGGCGCGCGCCCGGCGCTGCGCCGCGTGCGGCCACAACAATCCCGACTCCGCGAAGTTCTGCTCCCGTTGTGGCGAAAAACTGCGCTAGTTCCAGGAGGAACTGCCGATGGTGAGAATCAGCTCCGATGACAGCGAAGGCGGTCCGCCGCGCGGCTTTCAGATGCCGACGCTGCCGACATTCCCTTGGCGGATCAAGCTGCTCGCGCTCGTACCCGTGCTGCTGATGGCCGGGTCGTTCTACTGGTGGTTCGTGCAGCGCGTGGAAGTGCCGGCCGGGCAAGTGCTGGTGCTGATCAACAAGTGGGGCGATCCGTTACCCGACCAGGCCGGCACTCAATATGTGCTGACGCCCGAGTTGCTGAAATCGATGGGTGAGCCGGCCGATTCGCTGAAGTTCAATGGCGTGCTCTTCAACGTGTTTCCGGAAGGCCGCTACTTCCGCGATCCGTTTTTCTATGACCGCATTCTCGTGCCCGCCACATTCATCGAGCAGGACAAGATCGGCGTGCTCGTGCGCCGCTTCGGACATCCGCTCCCGCCGGGCAAAGTCGTAGCCACCGAACCCGACGAAGCCGGTCCGCTCGAGGACATGCTCAAGCCCGGCCGCTACAACCTGAACCCGTACGCCTTCGAAGTGAAGCACGTCGCGCCGATTCGCATCGAGCAGGGGCACGTCGGCGTCCAGACGCTTCGCGCCGGCAAGGAGCCGGCCGATCCCAATCGCTACGTCGTCGCTGCCGGCGAGCGCGGCGTCCAGCCCGATGTGCTGCCGCCTGGGCTGTATTACAAGAATCCCTACGTCTGCAAGATCGACATGGTCGACGTGCGCAGCCGGACGCTCGACTTCCGTGGCAAGGAAGCGATCACATTTCCGTCGAACGACAGCTTCCAGATCCTGATCGAAGCGACGGTCGAATACTCGGTGCGCCAGGATCAGGCTCCCTACGTCATTGTCGCGATCGGCGTCCACGACGACGTGAAAGACAAGCTGATTCTGCCCTTCATGCGCTCTTTGGCCCGCATCGAAGGCTCGAAGCTCCAGGCGCGCGACTTCATCTCCGGCGACACGCGCGAGACCTTCCAGAAGCGCGTATTCGAAGGCCTGCGCCAGCAGTGCTATGCCCAGGGCATTGAGATTCGCGCCACGCTCATCCGGCGCATCGATCCGCCGGCCGAGATCGCCGGTCCGATCAGCGATCGCCAGGTCGCGGGGCAGCAGATTCGTCAGTACGAAAACGAAATCAAGGTCGCGGAGTCGCAGACGCAGTTGGTCGAACAGCAGGAACTGCAGAAGCAGAACCAGGAAATCGGCAAGATCAATCGCGACGCCGTCTCGATTACGGTCGAAGCCGAGCAGCGCAAGTCGGTTGCCATGACCGAGGCCAATCAGCGGCTCGAGGTAGCGCGCCTGAATCTCGAAGCGGCCTCGGCCACCGCCGATGCCGAGATCGCCCGCGGCACCGCCGACGCCGAAATCGTCCGCCTGGGATTCGAAGCGAAATCCCGCCCGCTGGCCGCGGCCGTCAAGGCGTTTGGCGACGGTCAGGCGTACGCCCAGTTCCTCTACTTCCAGAAGCTCGCGCCGGCGCTGCACTCGCTCATGGCGACCAGCGACGGGCCGTTCTCCGAGGTGTTCCGCCAGTTGGGTCAGGAGCCGGCCGCGCGGCCGGCTCGCCCCAGCGTGCCGCTGACATCCGCGGCGAAGGAGGAATAGCGTCATGACCCTCAAGCGACTCATCACGATCGTGATTGGCACCGCCCTGATGTTGACGGCCGGTTCCGTGTTCGTCGCCTGGAACTGGTGCCGCGCCTACGTCGGCCCCGACGAGATGCTGGTGCTCATTCGCAAGAGCGGCAAGGCGATGCCGGCCGGGCACCAGATTGCCGAGCCGGGCGAAAAAGGCATTCAGCGCGAGGCCTACGGTCCCGGCCGCTATTTCCTGAATCCAATCACCTGGGATTGGCAGGTGCAGAAGCTCGTCGACATTCCCGCCGGCGATCCGACCAGTTGGCAGGAGCTGTACACGGCCTCCGACCCGGACATCGCGTCGCCCGATATCAAGGGCAAGCTCCCGCAAGTCGGCATCGTCACGAGTCTGGCAGGTAAGCCCTGGACCGGCACGTCCGAAGTCGTCGACGAGGGCTTCCAAGGCATCCAGCGCCGCGTGCTGACGCCGGGTCGTTATCGCATCAATCCGCTCGCCTACAAGGTTGAGCTGCATCCGGCCGTCCTCGTGCCGGTCGGCTGTGCGGGCGTCGTGACGAGTCAGCTCGGTGATATGCCCGGCGTCGAAGTGATGAAAGAGACGAGCATCGCGCCGGATGGTCAGGTGATCGAGGGTCCGGAGAAAGTCGTACAGAAGCTCGCCCACGAGGGCCAGCGCGGCGTGCTGGCGAACATCCTCCAACCCGGCATCTACTACCTGAATCCTTATGTCTATCGCGTGTCGATCGTGCAAATCGGCTACAACCACATCGAGCAGATGAAGCAGCAGCAGGTGAGCGAGTCGATCACGTTTCCGTCAAAGGACGGCTTCAACATCGACGTCGAGGTGACGGTCGTTTGGGGCCGCCATCCGCAGCACACGCCGAACATGATCAACCGCCTCGGCGACCTGCCGCAGATCAAGCAGATCATCCTGAGCCAGATACGCAGCATTTGCCGCAATCTCGGTTCCTACTACGACAGCATCGACTTCATTCACGGTGAGAAACGCGAGCAGTATCAGCGCGCAGTGACGGAGACGCTGCAGAAAGTTGCGGCACAGAAGGACATCGAGATCCTGATTGCGCTAATCCACAACATCGAAGTGCATCCCAACAGCACCAACGAGCAGACTGCGGACACCGACCTGAAGCAGACGATTCAACGCGGCTACATCGCCCGCGAGCAGGAGCTGACCAAACAGGCACAGCGCGAGTCGGCCAAGGTGAAGGCCGATCTGGACGCCGCGTTGGCCAAGATCGAAATCGCGCGAGAAATGGTTAATGCCGGCACGCGCCGCAAGGTGGCCGAGATCAGGGCCGAAGCCGAAAAGAAAGCCCGCGAGATCGAAGCCTCGCGCGACCTGGAAGTCGCCAAGATTGAAAAGCAGATCGCCGATCTCGACGCGGCCAAGACGCGCACGCTCGGCAAGGCGAAGGCTAAGGTCACCGAGCTGAAGAATCAGGCCGAGTCCGACGGCAAGCGCATGATGGTTGAAGCGCTCGGCAGCGGGGCGGCGTACAACCTGATGACCTTCGCGGAGAATTTCGATCCGCAGGAAGTGCGCCTCATTTACGCGGGCGACGGGACGCTCTGGACTGATCTGGGCGACCTGAAAGACGCGGCCGCAATGCGCCTGCTCGAAAACAGCCGCGAAGCGCCCAAGCCCAGGGCCACGACGCAGCCCGTTCGAGCGCGCCCTTGAGCCGCCGCGAGGCAAAGCGCTGACCTCGCCGGACATTTTGCTACCCAAACCCCGCCATGCGGGCTAACCTGCGGCCGCGAGAGCGAACACCGCGGAGCATGGGGCATGAAATCAGCGTCGCGAATCGGGGTATTTCTAGTCACGCTGAGCGTGCTGCTCGGCGCGAGCGGCTGCAAATGGATGGCGGCTCCCTGGCTGATGTGGGGTGAGCCGCCCAAAAAGTCGGTGCCCGCCGAATACCCGTATCTCGAATCGAAGAAGATGGCCATCGCGATCTGGGCCGATTCCGACACACTCTTCGAGTATCCAAACGTCCGGCTGGAACTTTCGGAGCACGTGAAGGCAGCGCTTGAATCCAACGTTCACGGTGCAACCTTCGTTCCGAATCGCACGGTGATCGAGTATCAGGCGCGCGACCTCGACTGGGATCGCATGGACCCGGCCACGCTCGGCGCGAAGTTCAAGGCCGACCGGCTCGTGCTGATCGAACTGACGGAATACACCGCCCGCGAGCATGACAGCCCCCACCTGTATCGCGGCCGGATCGCGGCCAACATCCGCGTCTACGACTGTGCTGAGCCGGACAGCAAGCCGACGTATCGTTCGACGCTGCGCACGCTGTACCCAGTCGATAATCCCGCGCCCTATGGTTCCTCGCCCGACGCCGTGCGCCGCGCGGCGATGGAGGCGTTCTCGTCCGAACTGGCCAAGCGGTTCTACGACCATAAGGTGCAGGTGAAATGAGCGGACTCCCGATACCTGCGTGGCGGTCTTGTACCGCGCCCGCCAGCACTCTCGCCGTTACACGGGCGGTTTCGCTGCTCGGTCTATGTCTGATGGTGGCCGGCACGCTTGGCTGTCAGCAGATGGGCGCGATCGCGTATTACCTCGGCCCCGAACGGAAGCAGAAGGCGGAATACACGTTTCCGAAGGAAGCGGTCGTCGCGGTCGTCTTCGATCCTGCCCGGCCGGAATACGACATTCCTGTTTTCCAACGTGCGCTGCAATCGCGCCTCGAAGAGGAATTCCGCAGCAAGAAGTCGACCGTCACGTTCGTGCCGATCGAGGACTGGTTCTCATTGCGCCGCGATAACAAGGACTATTCGACTTGGAGCGTGCGCCGCATCGGCCAGGAGTTGAAGGCCGAGTACGTGTTGTATCTGCGCCTCGATGAGTGCCGCACGCGCATCACGCGTGATGTGCCGGTGGTCGAGCCGTACGTCGCGCTGCGGGCCAAAGTCATTTTGACGCGCGACTCGAGCGAGAAGCCGCGCGTCTGGCCGGAGGAAGATCGCGGCCGCGAGCTGAAAGTCAGCCGGCCGGCCGAGGATGCCGGCGATGCGAACGTCATGGATTCCGCCGCGACCAAGCTGGGCATCGACACGGCCGTTCTCCTGGCGCGTTTCTTCTTTGAGTACAGCCTGGAAGACAAAGCGCCGGTCGAGCACTGACCGCATGGGCGAGTGAGGCCGGCGACCCGTTCGCGCGGGTATCCTGCTCCTTTGAATGACCCGCATTGGCCCGACCCTACGTTTAGTGCTCCTCGCCCTCTGCGCGGCCATCGCTATTTGCGCTTCGTCCCTGATGGGTTACCGCAAGATCGATTGGGCCGAAATTGCACGCTGGCGGGATATCGCCTCGACCGACGTTTTGAACGCCTTCTGGGACTTGCGCGTTCCACGCACGCTGCGGGCGGCGGCGGCCGGCGCGGCCCTGTCGGTCGGCGGCGTGATCTTCCAATCGCTGTTTCGGAATCCGCTCGCGAGTCCTTACACGCTCGGTGTGGACAGCGGCGCGTCACTCGGCGCGGCGCTCGGCTTTCTGCTCGGCTGGGGCGGCGGCTCGTGGCTGGGAATTCCCGTAACTCCGCTGTTGGCGCTGCTCGGTGCGGGGGTGTCCATGGCCGTCGTGTGGCTGATGGCCGCCGCGCGCGGGGGACGCGACATCACGCGCCTGTTGCTCGCCGGCGTCTGCGTCGCTTATCTCTCGAGCGCCGGGATCACCATCGCCGCCTACGTCGGACAGCGCTACGCCTTGCAGGACATCGTGCTCTGGATGATGGGCTCATTGGCCGACCATCGGCCCTGGGCGGCGCTTCAGATCGGCGTCGTGCTCGCGCTGGTGCTGCTCTACATTCTGGCCGCTCATCGGGCGCTTGATCTGATCGCGATGGGCGAAGACCTCGCGGCCGCCCGCGGCGTGCCCGTCGGTCTGACCGTCTGGCTGAGTTTCGCCCTGGTCGGCGTGCTGACGGCGGTGACGGTGTCGAGTTGCGGACCGATCGGGTTCGTCGGCCTGATGGTTCCGCACATGGCGCGCAGTCTCGTGGGACTGCACACTCTGCCGAGCGCATTCGGCGCGGCGCTGTTGGGCGGGGCGTTTCTGGCCGTGTGCGATGGTCTCTGCCGAATGGCGTCGGAATTCGAGTTACCGGTCGGCGTCGTTACCAACATCATCGGCGCCATCTTCTTCTTCTATCTGCTCGCCTTCCGCGATGTCGCCTTCGCTCATCATCGACGCTGATTCCGCGAACTCGGCCTCGGCCGCCTCGACGGTCTCGCGTCGCATGAGCAGCCACACGCGCATGCGACCCCATTTTCGGGCGTCGACCGCACACAGCGCCTGCAACGGTTCCGGATCGAACTCCGTTTGAATCTCGTGTCGAAAAACGATTACGCCGTCGGGCGCGAGGCGCGTCGCCAGACGCTCCAGCAGGTCCTGCACGCGCACGACCTGCTCCGCATCCTTGTACGGCGGATCAACGAATATCAGGCCGTATTCCAGCGCACCGCTGGCGGGCGACGGGACGCGCATCGTCCATGCGTTTTCGACCGCGACGCGCGTGATCCCCTTGAGTTTCAAACGCTCGAGATTCGCTCGGAGGGCGAGCACTGCCCGTCGATCGCGCTCGACGAACACACACGCCCGCGTGCCGCGTGAGAGACTCTCGATCCCCAGCGCGCCGCTGCCCCCGAACATGTCCAGCACATCCACGGGCGGCAAGGCACCAAGCGTCCCGAAACGACTACCCAGCACACTGAAGAGCGATTCCTTCACGCGGTCGGTGATCGGACGTGTGGTGTGGCCGTCGGCCGTCTCGAGCGGCGAGCCTTTCAACGAGCCGGCGATGACGCGCACACGAACCTCTCAGCGGGATTTCTGCGGAAAATCGGGTTGCTCGGTCGCGTTCCCGGCACGCCGCCGTGCTTCTCGCCGCGGCCGGTCGCGCCCCGAAATGATCGCCCGCGACGGCGAATCCGATACTGGCAGTGCCATGATATACGACCTGCGGACAATTCTTGAAGGCTGGGAGTATGAGCCGGGCAAGATCTCGGTCCGCAAGATTATCGGCCGGGATGGACGCGAGAAGATTCAGACCCGCGTCGACCTCGGCATTCTGCAACTCGAAACGACCGGCCGCCCCGACGGCAGCAAGCCATTTGGCTGCGAGCTGCTGCTGGATCACGTCGAGCGAAAACTGCGCGAGATCGTGCGGCGCAGCGGCGACGACCAGGAGTTCTCACTGGCGCGCGAGGAAATCCGCGAGCTGCGGCACGAGGCACATCTGCTCTATCAGCGCTACCTCGCGCTCTTCGTGCTCGAAGAGTTTGCCGGCGTCGAGCGCGACACGGCCCGCTCGCTGCGCATCATCGATATCTGCACGCGTTACGGCGAGGAAGGTTCCGACCGCGACGCACTCGAATCGCAGCGCGGCTACGTGTTGATGATGAACACACGCGCCCGCGCCTACGGCGCAGCCAAGCAAAACCGCTTCGAAGAGGCGGTGGCGATCGTCCGCGAAGGCATTCAGGTTCTGCGTGAACCGCTGAATGTCGAAGGCGACACACTCGAGGACGACGACAACGAAGCCGAAATGCGCGTGCTGGAGTCGCTCGAACAGGAACTGCTCGAGCAGATGCCCGGTGATGCAGCCCCGCGCCTGCGCCACGAACTCGAAATCGCCCTCGAGAGCGAAGACTACGAGCGGGCGGCCGAAATCCGCGATCGGCTGAGCAGATTGGGCGAGTCCGAAGACCAGTAGCCGGAGCTGCGCTCGCAGATCGTCCCGGCGCGGCGTACGATGCACTGCGCGCGGTGTACGGAAACTGCCTGTTCGGAACGGGGGCACGCGTCACGGATGATCCGCGTCGAAAACCTCACCAAAGTTTTCCCCATGCCCGACGGCGATGAGAAGATGGCCGTCGGCGGCGTCTCGTTTGAAGTGAAGCCCGGCCAAATCTACGGCTTGCTTGGACCGAACGGCGCTGGAAAAACCACGACCCTCCGCATGGTTGCGGGGCTTTTGCGCCCCACCAGCGGCCGGGTCTTTATCGCCGACGAGGATGTCACGCAGGAGCCCGAGCGCGTGAAGCGCCTCATCGGCTACCTGACAGCCAATACCGGTCTTTACCTGCGCCTGTCCGTGCGCGAGTTGCTCAGCTATTTCGCAGCGCTTTACGGCCTTTCCCGCGCCGAGTCGGAAGAGCGAATCGTCGCCCTCTCGCATTGGCTTGGAATGGACGAATTTCTGCGGCTGCGCTGCGGGGCGCTCTCCACGGGCCAGAAGCAGCGCGTCAACATCGCGCGCGCGATGATTGCCGACCCGCCGATCCTGATCATGGATGAGCCGACCCTCGGGCTCGACGTGCTCAGCAACCGTCTGATCCTGGGGCTGATCCGCTCGCAGGTTTCCGCGGGCAAGGCCATCCTGCTTTCCACTCACGCGCTCGACGAGATCGAAAACATGTGCCAGCGGATCGGGCTGATCCACGCCGGCCGGCTCATTCAGGAGGGTACGCTCGACGAACTGCGTGAGCGCAGCGGTCGCCAGCGGCTCAGTGAAATCTTCCTCCAACTGGTGCACGCCGATGAGCCGATTTTCTCGGATTAATCGCATCTGGCGCAAAGAGCTGCTCGACACGCTGCGCGACCGGCGCACGGTCGTGGCGATGGTGCTGGTGCCGATGGTGCTTTACCCCGCGCTGATGCTCGGGTCGCTCCAGGCGCTGGAAGTGCAGGTCAGCTATCTCGTTTCTGAGAAATACACCGTCGCCGTGGGATCTCCCGCGGTGGAAGGCTGGCTGCATGGGCTTTTTACCGCGGACGCCAAGCGCCACGCGCTTGCGACGCAAACTACGCAGACGGCTGCTCACGCGCAGGGTGAAAACGCGCCACCCACGCGACGCGGCGTCGAAGCGGCCCGTGCCGGCGTACGTGATGTGCCGCCCGAATACGACATCATCGTCGTCCCGGACCCCGTCAAAGCGATCGGCAAGACCGCGAATTGCGCGCTCGTAATCGACGGCGCGCTTCCAAGCCCCGGCGATCTGCAGTCCAGCGCCCGCGTGCAGATCAAGTTCGACGACAGCGACATTCGCAGCCAGATTTCGTCGGAGGGGCTGCTCGGCGTCCTCGAGCGCGCCAGCTCCGAGTTGCTCTCGCAGCGCCTCGAATTCATGCGCCTGGAGCCTGCGTTTATCGCTCCGATTGAGGTCGAGAAAGAAAACACTGCGACCGCCGAGCAGATGTCCGGTTCCGCGCTGGGCCAGATCGTCCCGCTCATTCTCATCATCATGACCATCACCGGCGCGATCTATCCGGCCATCGATCTGACAGCCGGCGAGCGCGAGCGCGGCACGCTGGAAACGCTGATGGTGGCGCCCGTGCCGACCGTCGACCTGATCGCGGGCAAGTTCATCGTCGTCACGTTGATCGGGCTGCTGAGCGCCGTGCTGAATCTGCTCAGCGTCGGCGGCACGATCTACCTCGGCGGCGTGGGGACGCTGCTGACGCAGGGCCGCGCGATGATCTTCCCGCTGCACGCGCTGCCCTGGGTGCTGTTGCTGCTGATCCCGCTGGCCGTGCTGTTCAGCGCGTTGCTCCTGGCCGTGTGCAGCTTCGCGCGCAGCTTCAAGGAAGCGCAGAACTACATCGTTCCGGTGATGATGGCCGGCCTGATCCCCGGTGTGGTCGGAGTGCTGCCCGGCACGAAACTCGAAGGCCCGATTTTGATCGTGCCGGTCGCGAACATCGTCGTGCTCGTGCGCGAGCTGTTCCGCGATTCGTACAACTACGAAGCGATCGTTTGGGTGCTGCTCTCCACCAGCCTCTACGCCGGAGCGGCCGTTGCGATCGCCGCCAAGCTCTTCGGCCAGGAGGCCGTGCTATTTGCCGACGCCGGCTCGGTCCGCACGCTTTTTCAGCGGCGCTTCTTTCGCCGCCGTGAAGTCCCGTCGGCCGCGCACGCCCTGCTCGTCGCAACGATCGTTTTCTCGCTCAATTTCTTCATCCAGCAGCAACTCGTCCGCTCGGGCTTCGGCTCCGGCATGCCTTATCTCTCCGCCGTCGCGCTAACGATTGTCGTGCTCTTCGGCATCGGGCCGTGGGCTGCGGCGCTCTATACGCGCGTCGATCCGATACGCGCGTTTCAGTTGCGCCCCGCGCCGCCGCAGGCCTGGATCGCGGCGCTCTGCTTCGGCTGCTCGACCTGGCTGCTGATTCAGGGCTGGCTGGAGTTCCAGGAGCATTTGCTGCCGACGTCCAAAGCCGTGCAGAACGCTTTGGAATCGGAGCTCGGCTGGATCTCAAGCATCAACACCTGGACGCTGGTCTTCTTCATGGCATTCGTTCCCGCGGTCTGCGAGGAGTTCTTCTTCCGCGGATATGTCCTCAGCGGCCTCCGTCCCTCGCTCGGCGTGTGGGTCGGGGCGCTGGTCGCGGGCCTCGCATTCGGCCTGTCTCATCACAGCGCCCAGCGGCTCATCTCCACCGCGATCCTCGGTCTGATGTTCGGGCTGCTGGTGCAGCGCTACGGCTCGATCTGGCCGGCAATGCTCGCGCACTTCATGCACAACGGCCTGAGCCTGCTCATGCAGCGCGAGACATTCGCCCGCCACTTCATCGAGTGGCTCGGGTACCCGGGAGACAAGACCGCCTCACCGCCGGCCCAATGGCTGATCGGCGCGGCGGTTCTGACGCTGATCGGATTCGTGCTCTGCCTGCGTTTGCCGCGCGCCGGGAATGTGCGTGCGGCCACTCCGGTACCGGGCTAGCGGATCGTTCGTCTCGGTCGCGCGCATATGACCCCGAGGCCGGGCGATCGACCAGAAAAACATGCTGGAATCGCTCGACACTCATGCCATGAAGCTTAGTCGGAGATAATGTCCGGCTGCATGCGGCGAAATCACGCATCAGTCCCGCCCATTCGCGTCACGGCCGCGAACATTCAGCCGTTGCGCCAGGACGGCGAGTTCATTCTCTACTGGATGATCGCCGCGCGCCGTGCGCGCTGGAATTTCGGCCTGCAGCGGGCCGCTGAACTCGCGACCGAACTGCGCCGGCCGCTGGTTGTGCTCGAAGCGTTGAACTGCGACTACCGCTGGAATTCCGACCGCATCCACCGCTTCATCCTCGACGGCATGGCCGACAACGCGCGGCAGTTCGCGCGCTCGCCGGTCCACTACTACCCCTATGTCGAGCCACAACGCCGGGTCGGGCACGGGCTGCTGCGGGCACTCTCCCAACGCGCTTGCGCCGTCGTGACCGATGAATTTCCCTGCTTCTTTTTGCCTCGAATCGTCGCGGCCGCCGCGGCAACGATTCCGGCGCGGCTTGAGGCGGTCGATTCCAATGGCCTGCTTCCGCTCCGCGCCGCGACCACGACCTATCCGACCGCGTACGCCTTTCGCCGCTTCCTCCAGCGCGAGGTGCCAAAGCATCTGGCTGAGTTCCCGGCCGAGGACCCGCTCAAGGGACGAGCGCTGCCGCGTTTGCCCGATGGTTCATTGCGCGAGATCGAAAGATGCTGGCCGCGCGCGGATGAGCGTCTGCTGAGCGGCAGCGATCCAGCGGCGCTCACCACACTTCCGATCGATCACGGGGTGCCCGTCGCTCCCCAACGAGGTGGCGCGTTGACGGCCGCGAAGCTCGTCGATCAGTTTCTGGACGAAAAGCTCTCCCGCTATCCCGACGAGCGCAATGAGCCCAGCGCCGACGCCTCCAGTGGCTTTTCGCCCTACCTGCATTTCGGCTATCTGAGCATTCACGCGGTGCTTGCAGGGCTCGCGGAGCGCGAGAAATGGTCGCCCGCGGCGCTGGCCAAGACCGTCGCCGGCAAGCGCGAGGGTTGGTGGAACATGAGCCCGGCGGCAGAGGCATTTCTGGACGAAGCGGTCACATGGCGCGAGTTGGGCTACAACTACTGCCATCTTCGCCCGGATGACTACGACGATTACGAATCGCTCCCGGATTGGGCGCGCCGCACGCTGGATCTCCACGCGACGGACAAGCGGAAATTTGTCTATGTGCTGGATGAATTCGCCCAGGCTCGCACGCATGACGCGCTCTGGAACGCCGCGCAGCGTCAACTGCTGCGTGAAGGCCGCATGCACAACTATCTGCGGATGCTCTGGGGCAAGAAGATTCTCGAATGGTCGCCGACACCGCGTGATGCACTGGCGATCATGATTGAGCTGAACAATCGCTACGCACTTGATGGGCGCAACCCCAATTCCTACACCGGCATCTTCTGGGTGCTCGGCCGCTTTGATCGGCCCTGGGCCCCCGAGCGGCCGATCTTCGGCACGATTCGCTACATGAGCAGCGAAAACACGGCCCGCAAGTTCGACGTAAAGCCGTACCTGGAGCGCTACGGCGAGAGCCTCTTTGCCTGAAGTCCGCGTGGCGCTTCGCGCGCTCCTGATGTAGGCGGCAAGGGAACGACAAAGAAAATCGGAGGGCCATTGAGCACCCTCCGATCTCGTTTCTCGCTTCTCGACTCTCGCGCTTGCTTACGTGCCTTCGCCGCTGCTCGCCAGGTACTCGACCTGCGCCGGCGTCAGCTTGTCGATCTTCACCCGCATCGCCTCAAGCTTGAGCTTGGCGACGAGTTCCTCGATCGTCTTGGGCACATCGTGCACGGCCGTCACGAGTGTCTTGCCGGTTTTGCGGGCCCACTCTGCGGCGAGGGCCTGCGTCGCGAAGCTCATGTCCATGACGCTGGCCGGATGGCCGGTCGCGGCGCTCAGGTTTACGAGGCGCCCCTCGGCGAGCAGGAAGATACTCCTCTTGTCGTTAATGACGTATTCGTCGACGTTGATCCGCACGCCGCGCAGCACCTTCTTCGACATCTTCTGCAGCGCGGGGATGTCGATCTCGACGTCGAAGTGGCCGCTGTTGCAGACCATCGCGCCGTTGGGCATCTTCGCGAAGTGCTCGGCCCGCAGCACGTGCTTGTTGCCGGTGACGGTGATGAATACCTCGCCGTAGGCCGCCGCATCGCTCATCGGGCAAACGTCGAAGCCATCCATCACTGCTTCGAGCGCCTTCAGCGGATCGATTTCCGTGACCGTGACCAGCGCGCCCGCGTCGCGCGCCCGGCTGGCGACGCCGCGGCCGCACCAGCCGTAGCCGGCGACGACGACGCGCTTTCCGGCAAGCAGCGTGTCTGTCGCGCGGACGACGCCGTCGAGCGTGCTCTGGCCGGTGCCATAGCGATTGTCGAACATGTGCTTGGTGTCGGCGTCGTTTACGGCGATGACGGGGAACTTCAGGATGCCCTGCTCCTGCATGGCGCGCAGCCGGATGACGCCCGTCGTGGTCTCTTCCATGCTCGCCAGGATCTCGCCCGCTTCCTTCGAGCGTTTCGTGTGCAGCAGGTTTACCAGGTCGGCACCGTCGTCCATCGTGACGTGCGGCTTGGTGTCGATCACCTGGTTCAGGTGCTTGTAAAACGTCTCGACCGATTCGCCGCGCCGCGCGAAGACCGGCACGCCGTAATCCTTCACCAGGCTGGCGGCCGTCTCGTCCTGCGTGCTGAGCGGGTTCGACGCGCAGAGGGCGACGGTGGCTCCGCCGGCCGTCAGCGTGCGCATCAGGTTGGCCGTCTCGCTGGTGACGTGCATGCAGCAGCCCATGCGGAGGCCCTTGAGCGGCTTGGTTTTTTCGAATCGCTCGCGGATCAGACGCAGCACAGGCATGTCGCGATCCGCCCATTCGATGCGTTTTTTGCCCTGCGCGGCGAGGCCGGCGTTGGTGATATCAGACGCAGTACGAGCCATTCCATCTTCTCCAGTTCGCGGCCGGGCCGCCTTCGGGTCCGGGGCGCAGGGTCCGACCTACGCCGCTCGGGGAACGGGGCAATGTAGCTTTGGGGGCGTGCGCGTACCAGCGGGCACAGTTTTCAAAGCGCTTGAAAACACCAGAGTGACGAAACACGCTGGATTTGGGGGGGGCGACGCGGACAGTCGTTGCCCCGGTACGTGGCTCCCTCACGGTCCCGGTTCGGTTCAAACTGACTCACGACCGGCGACTTCGGTGCACTTGCGGCCATTGCGAAAGCCGATATCATGCGGCGCTCAGAAATCAAGGCGAAGTCCCGTTGTTGAGGGCGTGTCATGGCACATAAAAAGGGTGGCGGTTCAACTCGCAACGGTCGCGACAGCAATCCGCAGCATCGCGGAGTGAAGTTGTACGGCGGCCAACTCGTCCAGACCGGCAATATTCTCGTTCGCCAGTGCGGTACGCCGTTCAAGCCCGGCCTGAATGTGGCCCGTGGCCGCGATGACACTCTTTATGCCTTGGCCGAAGGCATCGTGCACTTTCGGGGTCGCTGGGTCTCCGTGATTCCGCAAGCCGCCGGCGCCTAATTCCGCCTTTCAGCACTGCTCACCTTGCGCGCGTTAGCTTGCGCGACAAGCCGCGCATCAAGCTTGCGGCGGGCGCTGGTCCGACGGTCGTTCGCGTCGCCCTATTGCCCTCGATCTGCCCCAAAGCGGCGGATTTCTTCTCTCTACGTAGAGGCAATTCGCTGGCGTTCCGATTCTCACCTTTCATCACAGCACCCGAAGCTGACTGAATAGCCCATCCCCCTCGTACGTCTGATCCCCCGAAAGGAGAGGTGCGATGAAACGCCTTCTGTCCGCAATCGTGTTTTTCGGTTTGGCGACTGGAACTACTCTGGCGAGCGACGCCGAAACGAACGCTTCGGCCGGCAATGGCACGGCCGCCGCAACCGCCCGCTACGAGGGCGACATCGGCTTTGCGCGCACTCAATCGCGCTCGGGCCGCATCACTACGGCACAGGGGGTGGCGGTCGGCGTGGACGAAGACGGGCTTTCGCTTTCTTTGAGCCGCGCGATCGACACGCCCTGGGGGCCGGCCATCGCGTCGAATTTCAATCTCTCGATCGAGCGCGATGGCGATGTGTCGTTCAGCACTGGCCGCAGCGTTGCGCAAGGTCAGATCGAGCGCGTCGCCTGGGCCGGTGGCGGCGCGACGACCGGCCAGCGACCTTCCGGCGGGTCGGCATGGGCGACGGCCGGGGGTCACAGCGATGCTTTGGGGCGAGTGGATGCGCGCACGCATGCAGAGCAGCGTCGCGCAATCGAGCGCACTCCACGACGCGTAATCGTTCTGCACCGCTAGACGCCGCCGATGCAATGCCGATCTAGCGGCGCGAGCGACGCACGCTGTACTTCAAGCCGCAGATGCCGAGCGTCGTGCCGACGAGCGTGAACGGCAGCCCGAGGCCGCAGGCGTACACACCCAGGAACATCAGCATCTCCGCCAGTGCGAGTAACTGCTGTTCCTGGGTCGGCCCCGTGTCGCTTTGGGGCGCATCTGCGGATTGCTGATCCGTCTGATCGCTGTTGTCGGCCGTCGGTTGCGCCGGCGTGCCGGGATCCGACATCTGGGGCGCGTCCTGCGAACCCTGCGAAGTGTCGACCGGAGCCGATACGAGCACGTCGAAGGCGCAGGTGCTCACATTTCCGCTCGCGTCGCGGGCGGTGACACTGACCGTCGTCGTGCCGATCGCAAACAGCGCACCCGACGGCGGAACGCTCGTGATTTCCGGCGCCGGGTCGCAATCGTCGCTCGCTGTCAAGTTGAACACAATCGCCTGCGGGCCGGTGTTGCGCGAGATCGCGGCCGGGCAAGTGATGACCGGGGGCGTAATGTCCGTGGTCGTGATGAGCTGATCGCACGAGCTTGTATTGCCGCCCGTGTCTGTTGCGGTCCACGTACGCGTAATCACGCTGCCGGTCGCAGTCGCCTCGACCGAATCCTTAAACGAGATCTCCGGAGCGATTACGCAATTGCCGCTGACGACCGGCGCACCGGTGACCGACGGATCCAGTGAATCGCCGCACGCCAACTCAATGTCCGCCGGACACTCAATCGTGGGCGCCGTCGTGTCCACCCCCGTGATGACCTGCACGCACGACGCGACATTTCCGGCCGCGTCGGTCGCCATCCAGGTACGCGTGATCGTCCCACCCGTCAGGTTCGGCGCGCTGACATCGGCATAGCTGACGACCGGCGCGGCATCGCAATCGTCCGTGGCCGTTGCCGTGCCGGTGACGCTGGGGTCGGTCGAGCTGTCGCATTCCACCGTGACGTCCGGCGGGCAGGTGATCACCGGCGGCGTGGTGTCGTTGACGGTGATGAGCTGATCGCAGGTTGTGAACAATCCAGCGCCATCAGAGGCAGTCCAGGTGCGCGTAATCAGCGAACCGGTTGGCGTCGTGGTCACCGTATCGACGTGCGTGAAGAGCGCGACCACGTCGCATTGCTCATCGGC
>JBGAJB010000055.1:0-16263 GCA_044225155.1 Phycisphaerae bacterium
CGGCCGTCGGCCGTCGTACCAGCGAGCGCGACAAAAAGACCGCCCGGCTCCACGCACCGCGAGTCGTCCGAGATGCCTGTGATCGGCAGATTGGCCGGCGCGCCGTCAATATCGATGATGCCGTGCAAGAGCTGGCCGAGAGTTTGCACGTTGCGCTCCATCGCAACCTGGGTGCTCATGGATCCATCCCCTGATTAGCGCGACGCAACGTCCGCATCGATGTCGGACGGCACCCGCATGTATTGCAGCGCATCGCCGAGGATTTCCCCGGCCGCCGGCGCGGACACCGTGCCGCCGTAGTACTGCCCGCTTGACGGCCTGTAAAGCGAAACAATCACGGCCGCCTGCGGGTTGCTCGCCGGCGCGCCGCCGACGAACGAACCGACATAGGCGTGATCAATGTACCCGCGTCCCGTGTGGGCGGCGCGCGCGATCTGCGCCGTGCCGGTCTTGCCAAAGACCTGATAAAACGCGTTGGCGGCCTTTGTGCCGGTTCCGCTCTTCACCGTCTCGACCAACGCCCGCAGCCGGAATTCACGAGTCGCCTCTTCGCCCAGAATGCGGCGCAGCGCGATCGGGCGTGAATTGTCGTATTCGACCGCCCCATCCGTCGCCACGACGCCGCGCACGACGCGCGGCCGCATGAGCGTGCCGCCGTTACAGAGCGCGCTGAATGCCGTAACGATCTGAATCGGCGTCACCCCGATCTCCTGACCGATCGGGATCGAATTCGTCGAGAACGGGCCCCAGCGTGAAAAATCCTGCACGAGTCCCGTGTGTTCGCCCGGCAGGTTCACGCCGGTGCGATCGCCGAAGCCGAACTCGCGCACGAACTGATGCAGCCGCGTGTTTCCCAATCGCGAGCCGAGCATCGCCATGCCGATGTTGCTGGATTTGCTGATGACCTCGTGCAGCGTCAGGGTGCCGTACGGATGCGTGTCATTAATGATGCGTCCGCCGAAGTCGCGCGCGGGGCCATTGATCGCGAAAACCTCGTCCAGTCGCGCCAGCCCTGCGTCAAACGCCGGCGCGGCGATGAACGGTTTGAAAATGCTGCCCGGTTCATACGCATCGGCGATTGCGCGATTGCGCGTCAACTCGCGCGCCCGGTCGAGTTCCGCCCCCTTCGCACCGACTGGAATCGGCTGGGCCGGATCGAAATCCGGGTACGACGCCATCGCCAGCACTTCGCCCGTATTCGGGTCCATCAGGACCGCGGCACCCCACTGCGCTTTGAACTGTTCGACGGCCGCTTTCAGCCGCTCCTCAACGCGCTGCTGGAGATAAACGTCGATCGTGAGCACGACGCTCGCACCGTCCTTGGGTGGCTGGTAGTCCTCCGGAGAGCTCGCCAACCGCCGGCGGCGGACATCGACGGTTGCCTGTCGAAAACCGTCGTGCCCACGAAGTTGCTTTTCATATTCCTGTTCAACGCCCGCCCCGCCACCGTCCGTGCCGACGAAGCCAAGCACCTGCGCCGCCGTGCGGCCATAGGGATAGAGCCGCTCAAATTCGTACTCAATGCCGAACGCGCCGAGGTTCCGCTGCCGGCGAACCTCCTGAAATTCGTGTAGATCCTCTTCCGACATCCCCCGCTTCACCCACACGTGCCGATCGCTCGGCCGCTCGCGGATGAGCTTTTCGACATCCTTGGCCTGCAGGCCGAGTGTCGGCGCGATGCTCGCGGCCGCGTAGGGAATGTCCTCGATCATGACGCAATCGACGAAGACGCTGGCGAGCCGCTTCGTGCCCGCCAGGACTCGGCCGCGCGAGTCGAGAATCTCGCCGCGCTGCGCGGTGATTTTGTTGCGAATGGTTTGCTGCTGCTCGGCCTGCGCGCGCAGCGTCGCGCCCTTGGCAACTTCCAGATGTGCAAGCCGGCCGCCAACGGTGAGAAGCAGCAAGGCTGCGATCGCGAAGACGCTTCGTTCGATCCACATGTGTCAATTCCTTTTGACGACTCTCACCCTGAATCCCGACTACGGCTTCCGCGCGGGCGGCTTCGGTTTTTTGCCTTCCGGCTTTGCCGCGCCTTTCACAGATTCGCCCGCATGGCTGCTCGTCTTTTTCGCGCTGCCCGCGCCGGCCGCATGTGCCGCGCCTGATTTGTCATTCGCCGGACCGGGAACCGTCACGTTGCCGGTTTCCATCTCCGTCGCGCGAGTCCAGATCAACGACGGACTCTTGAGCCGCGCGAGTTCAAGCTGGCGCTCGTACATCTCGCGTTGGAGCAGCTCCGCGCGCCGATCCAGCTTCGACATCTCGTAGTGCAGCCGCGTGTTGTCGGCGCGCAGCACGACGACGCCGAGCATCGCGGCGAGCGAGAGTCCGAGCACCACAATTAGCCGTGGGATGGTCATGGGAAGCGTGCGTCCCTGCGATACCGCGCAAGCCGCTCCGGCCCGAAGGCCGTCCGGCGCATCCTTAGCCGGACACGCCGATTCTACCAAATTCCGGTGTCCGATTCGTGCTGAAATCTGACCCAGGCCACGCCCGTCGGAAAGCGCGGCGAGCGCTCACAGCCGACGGCCGCGGCCCGGGTCGCGGCGCACGCCCTCGCAGCGCCGGAATCCGAAAAAGGAGCGGGCGCTGGCATGTCCATGGGGGGAGCCCATTCCTGAACACGCGGCGCGAAGCAGCCTCGCACCCGCTCCTTTGATTTTCGCTACCGTCACGTTGATGCGACAGCGTTGCCGTTCACGGCGTTTGCACCGCCGGCAAGCGGCGGATTACCGCACGGCTTTCGAGCTCCCGGACGGCATCTTCGCGAGCCCCAGGCTGTTCTTGGATTTCTCGCCCGGCTTGGCGGTGGACTTCGAGGCGATCTTGTCGGAACCCTTTCGCTCCGGAGCGACCGCATCCTTGCCGGTCGACTTCCGCGAATGCGTCGGAGCCGGTGACTCGCGTTTGTCATTTGCGTGTTCGGCCCGCGCTACCACCGGCGCCCTGGCGGGCTGGCCTGCCTCGGCGTGCCGCGCAGACTTTCCAGCCGTGCTGGCGGTGTTCGAACGCGCCGGCGTCTTCGCCTTCGCCACTACCGCCTTGTCCCTGGAATCGCGGCCGCGAGTCGTCGACTTGGCGACGCGCGTCTTGGAATCGGTCTTTCCAGTTTTGGAAGCGACTTTGCTCTTTGCCGCGGGTTCGGGCTTGGTGGTCTCCACGACAGTCTTCGGCTCGTCCTTCGGCTGCGTGGTGCGCTTTGCGACGCGGTCGGCTGTGAGCGCGGCATCGCCTGCGTGCCCCGCTTCCGGCAACGTCAGGCGCTCGCCGAGCATCACCATGTGACCCTTGCGCTTCGCCACTTGCGGATTCAGTGCGACCAGTTGTGCGAGTGTGGCGGAATCGGCGGAACTCAGCTCGCGCCGCGCGATGCGCTCAAACGTGTCGCCCTTCTTCACGATGTAATCCCGCGTCGCGGGCGTCGCCTCCGGCTGGGCGGCCGGCGGCTCGGGCATCCGCTCGGGCTTCGCCTGGTCGAAAATGTTCGGTTCGGATTTGTTCTGGGCCACCAGCGTTCGGCCCGCGCCGCCGTCGTTGCGCGGCGTATTTCGGGCCACGACCAGCGGCTCATCGGGCGTAACCGGAGCGCTCGAGCGCGCGTCAACGGCCGGACCGCCGTGCGGCGTCTCGCCCAGCGGCGGCAGCGGGTTGCGCTCAGTGAGCGTGGGCTCGCCAATGGGCTTTGGCGGCGGCGCGGTCGCGATGGAATGCTCCACCGGCGCCGTTCGCTGCAATCCCTGGGCGGCGGACACAGGCGAGGTCGACCGGCGATCCAGCGGCGAGATCGGCGTGTCCGTTTGTGCGACCATCGGCGCGGCGGGCGTTCCTCCCGGGAAGGTCGCCGCCACGGTCGGACGCGCAACCTGATTCACCAGCCAGCACATGCCGCCGATGAACATCAGGCTCGTCAACATCGCCACCTTGAAACTGAGCGTCACGTTGGCCTCCCTGCCAATGGCTCCCGCAAACGAACTCATCTACCCCTCCAGCCGCTGCGCCACGCGCAGCTTCGCACTGCGGCTCCGCGGATTTCGGCGGCGCTCCGCCTCTTCCGCCACTTCCGGCCGCTTTGTCAGTTCTTCAAACAGTCCACCACGCTTGAACGCTTTTTTCGCCAGAACATCTTCAAGGCTGTGAAAGCTGATTACGGCGACGCGCCCGGCCGGCGAGAGATGCTGCGGCGCGATTTCCAGAAAGCGCTCCACGTTGGACAACTCCCGATTCACGGCGATCCGCAGCGCCTGAAATACGCGCGTCGCCGGATGAATGCGGCCGGGCATTTCGGCGGCACTCGCTGACTGCACCGCCCGGGCCAGCGCCTGCGTAGTCGTGATCCGTCCGACGTGACGCACCTGGCAAATCCGCTTGGCGATCTTGCGGCTCTGGGATTCCTGCCCGAACTCGTAAAAAAGGTCGGCCAGTTCCCGCTCGCTCAGTCCGTTCACGAGGTCCAGCGCTTTCGTTTTCTGGGCCGTGTCGAACCGCATGTCGAGCGGGCCGTCGCGATCAAACGAAAAGCCGCGCGCGGCATCGTCGATCTGCGCCGAGTTCACCCCCAGGTCCAGCAGCATGCGCTGCACCCGGGGCACGCCGATTTCCGCCAATACCTCTGGAAACTCGACGTAATTCGTCTTGAACAACTGGACCGCCTCGCCGAACTCCCCCAGGCGCTTCCGCGCCGCGTGCAAGATCGATTCGTCGAGATCGAGTCCGATGTAACGTCCGCCGGGAAGAATGCGCGGCAGGATGGCGGCCGCATGACCGCCCAGTCCGACCGTTCCATCCAACACGACATCGCCGGGTTGCGGGTCCAGCCAGCGCAGCACCAGTTCGACAAGTACGGGCTCGTGAACGGGCTCGGGCGCGCGACCGGCGGCCGGAAAACCGGATGAATCAGCCGACACACGGGCCTTCCAAGCGCGGAGCCGCACTGGCGAAGAAATTCGGAACCGACGACTGGACGCGCCGCAACGACGCGGATAACGTGCACCTGTTCAGTCAGCCCTCCATGGCTGACTGAAAGGCGTGAGGCCGCAGCGCATCTTCCTGATTTGCTACGGCCCTTTCAGGCGCGCATCCATGCGCCCGTCGACGGCGGTTACGCATCCTTGCTTTCAATCCCGAGAGAGCCTCCGGCGAAAAAGGCTCTCTCAAACCGCCTTCGAATCCGCTTGGGCAGCGGCGGCTCGGCGCCCCCTGGCGCCTCGCCGCCATTGCCCGATCCCTCACCGAACCAACCCAACCAAGAATTGCGAGCTACGAGCCGCGGACCGCGTTTCCCGCACCCGGGAAGATTTCGCGCCAATTGCGATCCATGCGATCTTCGTATTCGTCATCACGCACGCGGGTGACCAGATCGTCAGCTCCGCCGCGATTCCAAAGCTCGTAATAGTCACCCAGCGAAACGAGCAGCATTTCCTTCGAAAGCCCGCTCAGCTTCACCAGGCGATCCGGCAGCAGCACGCGGCCCTGGGCGTCGATCTCCACCTTGAACGTGAGCATCGCCAGATAGCGACGAACCTCACGCGCCTCTTTCGAGAGCAGGTGGGCGGGCTGTTCCGTCCGCCGCAGGTCGTCAAACTTCGACTGCGGGTAGATCGCCAGGGTGTCGCGCCGGTCTCCCGGCAGGACATACAGCACGGACCCGCATGTCTCTCGGACCGCACTCGGAATGACGACACGGTTCTTGCCGTCGAGCGTAACTTCGAACGATCCGGAGGACATGTGGCCGCCAATTGGTGTCTACCACCCGGCACCACAATCGTGCCTCGGCAACCACAATGTACCACCGATTCGGCCCCAGTCAAGGAAACTGCACTTTTTTTCTGACCTTTTTTCGCCTAGATTCACGACCGTGCGGACACTTCTCTGGAGCTGGGCAGTCTGGCTGAGCCATCTGCGGCGGCCGAGGATCGACGACAAGTCGATTTGCGAGAAAGACTTACCAGCGCAGACGCGCGGCCGTGGGATGCGGTGGTCGGAGCGACTACGCGACAAGTTGCGCGCTAGCTGGCTGCGACTGAAGAGCTAATGTCAAAATCCAGGAATCCCATCCGGGGAGTCCTCTGATGATCTGGGTCCGAAGCGAGCGTGTCAGCCGGCGCGAAGTGGGATGGGTGGCCGAGTTTTGTCCGTTCTGTCGCGAGATCGCCCCCCACCGGCTCGCTCGGCTCAATAGGACGGACACATTGCAGGGTGTCTCCATCCACGTGGGCGAACTGCTTGGATTCCAAACGCGCTGCGCCGATTGCGGGCACGCCGCCCTTTGCGAAGAGGAGTCTTTTGACCGCGTGCACGCGGGCACCCGGCTGAAGCTTTCACTTGCGGAGCTGATTCGCGACACGAACCCGGCTCTTCAGACCCACATGGCGGAACGGCTGCGCCTTGAGCAAGCCCTCCGTGAAAACCGCCTTCCGCGCGCCGCACGCGCCGAGTTGCTCGCCGAGCCGTTTCTTCTTTCGGAAAAAGCCGTCGAAGAGCGCGCGCAGAAAGTGCACTTTGACGCTTGGAGTATCCTCGCAGCAGCCGGATTTGTGCTGACGTTCTGCATCGGCCTGCTGTCATTACAGACGACGACGCAGAAGGCAGCCTGGTACGCCTACCCCTTGCTCGGGGCTTCGTTCATCAGCGCCGGCATCGCGATTCACCTCGTGCGAACCGACGCTCGGCGCTACTCTCGCAAGAACGCAACCGCCAGGATCGCTCGCGCACTTGCCCCGCTTCGACCGAGTTCGGCGGAGTTGGCAGAAACGGTCGCGCGCCAGCGTGAACGCGGCAACCGGGCGGCGATCTTTGTTGATCTCGCGGCGCTTCAATTGAAGATCGACGAGATCGGCCTCCAGCGATCCGTTACCGCTCCTCACCGCGCTCCAGATAGAGCCCCGGCCCAACGGAATACTGCAACTCTCCCGCCGCGTTGAACGCGCTGATCGCGCCGCGCGGATCAAAGTCATCCTGCGTCAGCACGCGCCGATTGCCGGCCGCGTCCGGCGGCAGCGGACGCATGAGCCGCGACATGGTCGTGCGCGGCTGCAGCGGCGACACTTCGATCAAGTACGCCCCGTCGTCGCGGCGGGCTGCATCAAGTTCCGCCAGAATCTCGGCCGGCGGCGGGACAAAGCGCGCGCCGATCGGCGTGACGGTTGCCTTGGAATCGTCGATGATGCGCCGTAAACGCGGCTCATCGCCGACCCGCTGCTCGGTCATGGAAAAACTGCCGCCGCTCCGCAAAGCGAGTTGGAGCTTCGCGGTGTAACTCTCGGCCCGTCCGTCCATTTTCCAAACGAGGTCGTACACGCGCCGATTCCGATCGGCCGACACGATCTCGCGCCCCTCGTACCCCGAAGACGAGCCCTTTGTGGGCTGCCGCACCCGGGTCAGGTTGATTCGTTCCGCGAGACGCTCGCCGTGATATTGCGTTTCGCTGGCTTCCTGCCCCCAGTCGCGCCGCGGACCGCCCTTGCGAATTTCGGATGTCAGCGTCTCGCCCGACTGAATCGCGGCTTTCATGTCGGGCAACAGCGGCGTTTCGGTGAGCTCCAGCGCCGTGGCCGCTTCCAGTGCGGCCTGTGACGCCACCGCCGCGTGATCTTCATCGGCGTAGGCCACGATGAGGGCGGCGTGCCCCTGCTCGTCGGACGTCAAACACGCCGATGCGACCATGCTGATCAGGCCTCGCGGGCACTGAATCTGCAGCACCTGCCGCGTCCCGGCCGATGACGTCTGCGGCAAGACGTCGGCCCGCTCCCATTGCGTGCCGGCCAAGTCGGCGAGGATGTCCGCCGGGGCGCGCTCCGGCGCGATCCAGGTGCGATGAACGCCCAGCACCCAGACCGGCCGACCGTCGTCCAAGGCCTGCACAAACACGCCGGCGATCTCCGGAAAATCGGGAGGATAGATCTCCCAATCGCGCGCAATCGGAAAACGCACGCCGGCCGATTTCAGTAGAACGCCGGACGCCGCGTTTGCTGGTCGATCGGCGAGGCGAATGCTCGCGCAGATGCGGTCGAGCAGCTCAAGGTCGGCCGTCGAAAGCTCCAGCAACGGGGTGAACTCGACGTGAATCACGTCTCCCTGTGGCGTCACCGCGACGCGCATCGCCGTCTCGCGCTGGATCACATGCCGCCCGAAGGAGACCGTGATGATGCGCCGCACCTGCAAGCCGGGCATGCCGCCGACCCGCGCCGGCTCGGGCGCCGTGGATTGAGCCGACTGCTCGCGATTGAGTTGGACGATCACCTGTTCCGGCGGGACAAAAGTACCCAGCCGGGCGTGCCGAAAAACGATCTCGCGCTCCGGCGTCACCGCGCCGCGCGGGTCGTGCCCCTCCCCCGGCAGCACAAACCGCCCCGGAGTTCCGCTCGCCGCAACCCACTCGCGCGGGACGCGCACAATCAGGGGCGAGCCGGAAATCGCAATCTCATCCCCGAGCACGCGCGCATCTTCGACCTGCCACCAGGCCAACCCGACGGCGGAGAACAGCGCCGCCGCGCAAACCACCGGCAGCAACACCGGGCGCGCGGGACGAGTATGCGCGTGAATTTCAATCATCGCCGCGAATCATAGGGGGCGGCGGGGCGTGCGCCGCTCGGCACGGCTACCAGCCCACGATGTTGTAACCCGCGTCGACGTAATGCACTTCGCCCGTCACGCCGCTCGACAGGTCGCTCAGTAGATACAGCCCGCACTTACCGACCTCGTCGGCCTCGATGTTGCGCGCCAGCGGGGCCTTCGTCGGATAATGATCCAGCATCTTGGTGAAGCCGCTCACGCCGGCGCTAGAAAGCGTCCGCACGGGGCCGGCCGATAGCGCGTTCACGCGGATCTGCTTCTCGCGGCCGAGTTCCGCCGCCAGATAGCGCATCGAGGATTCGAGCGCGGCCTTGCAGACGCCCATCACGTTGTAGCCGGGTATGACCTTCACCGAGCCCATGTAGCTCAGGCAGAGCACCGACGCGCCGGGTTTCAGAAACGGCAATCCCTCGCGGCACATCGCGATCAGTGAGTAGGCACTGATGTCCATCGCCTGCAGGAAGTCGGCACGCGTCGTCTTGTAGAACGGCTCGCTCAGCGACTCGCGACTGGCAAACGCGACTGAATGTACGAGGAAATCGAGCGGCCCCATGACTTCGTGGGCCTGGTGCAGGGCCGCGCGAATCTGGTCATCGCTGCTGACGTCGGCCGGGACGATGACCTTCGCCCCGATCGGCTCGGCGAGCTGCCGCACGCGCTTTTCCATTTTCGGATTGGGCAGATGATTGAAACCCAGCGCCGACCCCTGCTTATGCAGGTGCTCCGCGATATGCCACGCGAGCGAATGGTCGTTCGCAACACCGAAGACGAAACCGTTCGTGCCGCTCATGAGACCCATACCGGAACCTCCAAAGGTTGCAGAGATTCTAGCTGATTGGGACCCTCGGGACGGCCCCGCGATGATCGCGTTCAGGGCTGCGGTTTGTGCAGGCGATCGAAGAAAATCTGAATCAATGTGGACGTGACGCCGCTTTGCAACACCTCGGCCGGATCGTTTCCGAGCCCCTGCGTCGCGGCGACGACGGCCGCTCGCTCGCCTGCATCGAGCAGGCCGTTGCGCACGTCTGGACAGCCGCCGCATAGCAGCGTGAGTCCGGCGGCCAGCACGCCCACGGCCGCGCGCCGCGCCTTGCCTTCAAGTCCATTCGCACGTTGAAAACGGGAAGCAGCGCTCGCGTTTCGAAGATTCCCCATACGGCGTGGAATACGGATGGAGCGCGGACGACTGAGCATGGCGCGAACCTCCGAGAAGAAAGACGAAATTTCGGCGCGGGAGTCGCAACCGATTTTCGTAACGCATTGTACAAAGTTCGCGAACCCTGGGTTGATCGCGGAGTACCATGTGATGGCCGGCGCGAGCATCCGACCGTAGGATTCGCCCGGACGTTTTTCCGCCACTCGCTCACTCGCTCGCGGAGTGCCCCACGATGGATTCTCGTGGCCAGCGCCCTCGCTTCTCATTCGCTGGCTGCCTCGCGGCGGCCTTCTGCTGCACTCTCTGCGCGGCGGGCTGCGCGTCGCTGATTTCGTCGGCCACTGATCGCGAGGTCTATTCCGCGGTCAACAAGTACGAAACGCGGATGCGCAATACCCGCACGGCGACATTGCAGCAGCCGGCGCGGCGCGGACCCTCGGCGACGACGCTGACCAGCAGCTCGCAACCGGCCAGCGCCCCGGCCGAAGCGGCCTCGCAACCCGTGCAGACGCTCGATCTCGCGGAGTCCCTGCGGATCGCGTTCAAGATCGGGCGCGAGTTGCAGACGCAGCGCGAGACGCTTTATCTGCAAGGGTTGCAGTTCACATTCACGCGCTACACGTTTGGCCCGATCCTCGACTCGACGATTGATTACATCTGGAACTACAACGAGGGAAACCCGAACACGCATGGCCTCACGCTGCCCGCCAACGTGCGTCAGATTCTGCCGCTCGGCGGCCAGGTGACCGGCAGCATCACGCACCGCGCGACGCGCGTGCAGGACGTCGACCCGCTCACCCCCCACGACTTTCAGTGGAACAGCGACTATCAGGTCAATCTCGAGCAGCCGCTGCTGCGCGGCGCCGGATACGAGGCATCCCACGAAGGCTTGACGCAGGCACAGCGCGACCTGCTGTATGCCGTGCGAACATTCGAGCTGTTCCGCGAGGACTACGCGATCCGCATCGCCGACGCGTACTACGGGCTTGTCAGTCAACGCAAGCAACTCGACAACGACGAGCAGAATTACCTCGACGCCGCCTACGACACACGCAAAGCCGAGGCGATGCGCAAGCTCGATCGCAACAAGCCCGACGACGTGTTCCAGGCCCGGCGGCGTGAAATCACGGCCGAGACGGCCCTGATCGGCTCGCGGACGCGCTACAAGCTCGCCGTGGACGACTTCAAGATTCTGCTCGGGTTGCCGACTTCGACGCCGATCGAGCTTTCAGCGGAAGAGCCGCCCTTCGCCGAAGTGGATGTTGATCCAAAATCGGCCGTCCAGGTCTCGCTGCACAATCGCCTCGAATTGCAGACCCAGCGCGATCAGCTTGATGACTCGCAGCGCCGTCTGCGAATTGCCAAGCAGGATTTGCTCCCGCGCCTGAATGCCCGCGCTAGCTACGGCGTCGCCAGCCGGGGCGGAGTCACCGACGACGCCACGCCCAATCAGCGCTCAGGCAGCGCCGGCGTCTCGCTGGAACTGCCGCTGGATCGCAAGGCCGAGGCAAACGCCTACCGCGCTGCCCAGATCGATCTGGAACGCTCGAAGCGTGATCTGCGACAATCCGAAGACGAACTCGAACGCAACATCCTCAATGCGCTTCGCGAGTTGGAGCAGTTCGAAAAGCAGATTCGCCTCCAGGAAGATCAGATCACGGCCGAACGCCGCGCGGTGGCCGTCATGCAGATTCGCGTCGAAGCGGACGAAGCCCAGCAGCGCGACCTGAGCGAAGCGCGGCAGAGTCTGAACAACGCCCTGAACCAACTGATCGATTTGAAAGTGCAGCACTTCATCGCGCGTCTGCGGCTGAAGCGCAACATGGGCATCCTGTTCATCAACGCAGAAGGGATGTGGGAATCATGAAAACCGCAATCCTGGCACTCGGGGCGCTCGTGGTGCTCGGCGGCGGCGCGCTCGCGCTTCGCTCGGGCGGAAGCTGGACGCACGCCGGCCCCGCGCCGGAAGATGCGCTTTACACGGTGCGGCGCGGCCCGCTGACGGTGACCATCACCGAAAATGGCTCGCTCGTCGCGCAGCGCTCGGAAAAAGTGAATTACGAAGGCCAGCGCGGCGGCGGAAAAATCACTTTCCTGATCGAAGAAGGCAAAACGGTTGAGCCGGGCGAAGTGCTCTGCCGCCTCGACACGCAGGAACTCGAACAACAGCAGCAGCAGACCGATCTGGATGTGAAAAAGACGCAGGTCGATCTGAAATCCGCGCAGACCGAGTTCGAAATTCAAAAGGGCGAAAACGCGGCCAATATCGAGAAAGCCAAGATCGCCCTCGACAAGGCTCAAAAAGAACTGGAAAAGTATCGCGACGGCGACGCCCCGAAGGAGCGCCGCAACCTCGAAGTGAAAATCAAGGAAGCCGAGACCAAGCACAGCCGCGCGAAAAAGAAATACGAAGACTCGCAGAAGCTGATCGTCGACGAGTACATCAGCCGCTCGCAGCTGGAACAGGACGAGATCGAGTACGAGCAGGCCGAGATCGCCCTCGAATCCGCGCAGCGCGACGTCGAGCTGTTCGAGAAATACACCTACCCGATGACGATGACGGAGAAACAGACGGCGCTCGCCGACGCCACGCGCGGCCTGCAAAACGCCGAGCTGCGCGCCCAGTCGATGCTCGAACAAAAAGAAGTTGCGGTCAAAGGCCGAGCAGCGGCTCGGAGCCCTGACCAAATCGCTCGACCAGATCACGCAAGAAATCGAAAAGGCCACGATCAAAGCGCCGACGCCCGGCCTCGTCCTGCACGGCGACCCGCAGCAGGGGTACTGGAGCGAGCGGATGAAGCTCGGCGGCAATGTCTGGGGCGGCCAGACGCTCTTCACCATTCCCGATCTGCGCGTCATGCAGGTGCAGGTGCAGATTCACGAAGCGGATATCAACAAGCTCAAGGAAGGCCTCGCCGCCACCGTCACCATGGACACCTATCCGGGCCTCGTGCTGAAAGGCAGCGTCTCGAAGATCGCACAAGTGGCCGGCAGCCAGCGCCCCTGGGATGACGACAGCAACGTCAAGAAATTCAAAGTCGAAATCACGCTGGAGGAGCGCGCAGATCTTCAGCTTCGTCCGGGCATCAGCGCCAAGGCCGAGATATTCATCGAGCGGCTCGACGACGTGCTGTTTGTTCCACGACAGGCGATCTTTCTGGAGGAGGGGCAGCACTACTGCTACACGCTCGTCGGCGGCAAACCCGAGCGGCGGCCGATCGACGTCGGCGTGAGCAGCGACCTCTTCACCAATGTCACCGGCGGATTGAACGAGGGCGACCGCGTGCTGCTCTACAACCCAACGCTCGGCACCGGGCCCGGCACAGAAAAAGCGAATGCGACCCAGCCCGCAAATCCAGCGCCAGCCGCCAAGGTCGAATAGCGACGGCGAGGAAGTTCATGCCCGAATTCACACTCGAGCTGCGCGGCATCGAGAAGGTCTACGGCACGGCCGAGAACCCCCTGCCGGTCTTGCGCGGAATCGACCTCCGCGTGGCGCAGGGCGAGTTCGTCGCGATCGTCGGTCCCTCGGGCGCCGGAAAGAGCACCTTGCTGCACATTCTCGGGTGCCTCGATCGTCCGACGGCCGGCGCATACTTGTTGATGAATGAAGACGTGGCGCGCCTCGACGACGACACGCTCTCGCGCGTGAGACGGACGCGCATCGGGTTCGTCTTCCAATCATTTCACCTGATCAGCCATCTCTCCGCGCTCGAAAACGTGGAGATGCCGCTTTATTACGAGCGCCGCGAGCGCGAGACGCGCCGCGCGCGTTGTCGCGAGTTGCTCGAGCGCGTCGGCCTCGGTCCGCGCGCCGCGCACTATCCCAATCAGCTCTCCGGCGGCGAATGCCAGCGCACCGCCATCGCCCGCGCTCTGGCCAACGATCCCGCCCTGCTGCTGGCCGACGAACCCACCGGCAATCTCGATAGCGCCACTTCCGCCGAAATCCTGCGACTGCTGCACGAACTGCATGCCGCCGGACGCTCCATCGTGCTGATCACGCATGATCCCGGCGTGGCGGCCAGCGCTCCGCGGCGTGTGACCATCCGAGACGGCCGGATCGAGAGTGACACCGGCACGCTCCGCGAGGCGCTGAAATGCTGACGCTGCTCTCGGAATTGCTGCGCGAAGCGCTGCGCAACCTGGCGCGGCACAAGCTGCGCTCGCTGCTGACGACGCTGGGCATCGTCTTCGGCATCGCGTCAGTCATGTCGATGGTTGCCCTCGGCGAAGGGGCGCGCCGCGCAATTCTCAAGCAGATTCAGGAACTCGGCGTCCGCAACATCATCGTGAATGCCGTCAAACCGCCGGAAACGGAAAACCTGAAGGACGAAAAACAGGAGGGCTGGCGGCTCGAATACGGCCTGCTCTTCCGCGACGCCGACCTGATCCGCACTTCGCTGCCGATGGTGCAGTCCGTATTGCCCGTGCGGGACGTCGAGCGCTGGATCTGGTTCCGCAGCCGCCGCATTAACGCCAAGGTGCGCGGCGTTACGCCGGAATATTTCGACCTGCTACACCTGAAGCCGTTTCTCGGCCGCCCACTGGACGAGACCGACAATGACGACCGGCGCCGCACGTGCGTGGTGCGGGCGAGACTGCTGCGCGAAGCGGGCTACGTCGGCGATCCGCTGAAACTCGATCTGAAAATCGGCACCGACTTTTACCGCGTGGTCGGCGTGCTGACCGACAACGAGTTCCAATCCCCCAATCGCACCGTCCTGCGGCTCGACGATCGCGCGATGGAGGTTTACGTTCCGTTCGAAACCGTCGTCGACCGCTTCGGCCTGACCGAAAACAAATCGCGGGCCGGCACGTTTGAGGCCACCCGCGTTGAGCTGCATCAACTCGTCTGCACCGTCCGGACCGAAGCGGAGGTCGTCCCCGCCGCGCGCGCGATTCAGACCATCTTCGCCAACCTGCACAAAAAGCCCGATTACGAAATCACTGTGCCGCTCGAACTGCTGGAACAACAGCAACGCACGCAGCAAGTCTTCAACATCGTCTTGCCGATCATCGCCGGCATCTCGCTGCTCGTCGGAGGCATCGGCATCTTGAACATCATGCTTGCGAGCATCACGGAGCGAACGCGCGAGATCGGCATCCGCCGCGCGATCGGCGCCTCGCGCAACGACATCACCTGGCAATTCTTGATCGAGACCGTCACGCTCGCGCTGATCGGCGGCATTCTCGGCGTGCTCGTCGGCGGCGGCGGTGTGCTGCTGCTTCGCTATCTCACGCAGTGGCAGGCGGTCATCACGAGTTGGTCAGTCGTCGTATCGCTCCTGATCGCGTCGCTCACAGGCATCGTCTTCGGCCTCTATCCGGCGCGCCGCGCGGCCGCGATGGATCCGATCCGGGCATTGCGTCACAACTGATCCGCGCGTTCCCGTTGCGACGTAAACAAAAGCTGCCGCCGCAGCCCTTCGATTGCGCGAGTCTGCAGTGCGACCCGCTAGCGCTTCTTCGCCCGTCGCCGTGCCGCGACGAGCGCCGCCACACGTCGAATGTGCTCCGGACCGGCGCCACAGCATCCGCCAATGACGTTCGCACCCACCGACAGTAACTCTTCGACATGCCGGCCAAAGCCGTCGACGTCTGCGGGATACACCGGCCGGCCGTCCTCCAGATCCGGCAGCCCCACGCTGGGCTTGAGCCAGACTGGCACACTTGCCGGGACTGCCGCCCGCAACGCAACAGCCGCCGGAAGTGCAGCGGCGATCCCTGCGCCGCAATTCGCGCCGACGCCATCCGCGCCGGAGTCAATCAGCAACTGGCCGAGGTCGCTCGCCTCCGCCCCCATGTTTGTGCGCGTGTGCTGCGCGCCGGAATCGAACGACATGCACGCGATGAGCGGCAGCGGACACGCCTCCTTGATCGCGCGAATCGCGAGCTGAATCTCGGCCGCCTCGGAAAAGGTCTCCAACACAATGCCGTCGACGCCGCCCTCGTGCAGGGCGCTGGCCTGCTCGCCGAACGCGGCCGCCAGATGTTCCTCCGGCGCTTCGCGCAGCGCGACGATCAACCCGCTGGGGCCGATCACTCCGAAGACCGTCGCCGACGTCCCCGCGGCGCGCCGCGCCAGTTGCGCACCGCTCCGTGACAGCTCCACCGGATCTTCCGCGCACTTCCAGCGCCGCAGGGCAAAGCGATTCGCCGAAAACGTGTTCGTCGTCAGAATGGTCGCACCGGCCGCCAGATAGTCGCGCGCGAGTTGCGCAACACCGGCCGGATTTCTCAGATTGGCCACCTCGGCCGGCTGTTCGTCGGGCCAGCCGCGGGCGCGCAGGATCGTCGCCCACGCCCCGTCGGTGACGTGAATCCCGCTCGCGAGCTTCGCAATCAATCCTTCGTCCGGCATCGAGCCGCATTGTGACCGATATCCAGAGCCGCCGCCGCCCGAAACGAAATCCGCGCCAGGCCTAACGATCCCCTCCCGGCGGTGTCCACAACATCGCTACAGCGCCAGCTATGGGAGAGTCACGATGCACAGGTGGGCAAAAGTCGCGACGATGCTGCTGACGGGCGGGTTC
>JBGAJB010000421.1:0-2105 GCA_044225155.1 Phycisphaerae bacterium
TGGCGTCGGCCGGCGCGTCACCCATCTGCCGGAGCAGGGCATCCAGCTGCGACCAGCGTTCCAGCCATGCCAGCAACGACGCCAGACGCAGCTTGTCCGGGAGGGCCAGCGGCGACGGATCGCGAAGTTGTGACAGCGTCTCGAAGGCATCTGCCTGGTTGCCAAGCAGACGTTGCCCTTCCGCCAACAGCAAGACGGCTTCGGCATCGGGTCGGCCGGCCGCGTGCAGTCTTCGCGCGAGCGCGACGGCTTCCGCGCCTTGGCCGGCCGCGATTCGCGCCCGCGTCGCCAGTTCCAAATCCTGGCGCGGCAGGACGCCCGCCTTCTCCGCCCGCATTGAGAACGTGTCGGCGGCTTCGTCGCGTCCCATGACCCGCGCGAGCACGGCCAGCCGACCCCACGTCGCGCCGCTCCACTGGGCCGCATCGCCCTCGCGCTGGGCGCGGGCGACAAGCGCGTCGGCGAGCGTGGGATCGGCCACGACCGGCTGCCGCGGATCATCGGTCTTCAGCGCCCGCTCCAGCTCGCCGCGAATGGTCGTATCAGCATCGGCGATCACCGTCGGCGCGGTAGTCGGAGAGGGGGTTGGGACAGGGCGCGAGGTCGCACGCGCGACGGCGGATTGCAGATCGCGTAATTGCTTCTGCAGCGCTCCATTCGACGATTCGAGTTTCTCCACGCGTGCCGCGAGGTCCTCGGCGGCTTTGAGCTGGGCCTGGGCCTCGCGGGCCGTGCGTCGCAATTGTCCCCCGCCGAGCAGTGCGATGGTGATGATCAGCAGCACGAGCAGAAACGTGCTCGCGAGCCAGAGCGATTGAACTCGTTGCACCGCGCGTGCAGCGGAGTCGGGCGGCATGGCGCTCCTTACGGTGGGTTGTCGTCGTCCTTGTCTTTGTCCGCCTCGGGCGGTCGGCGCCCGCCGGGTTCGTCGGTCGCGGCGTCGATCGCCTCATCCGAGACGCGGTAATTCGCCCAGGCATCAACATAGCGCGTACGGCTGCGCGGCCCGGAGTGCGGGGCGAGTCGGCGGGCGCGGGCGATCGCGTAGACGCCCAGCAGAAACACGAGCAGCACCACGAACGAGATCGTCAGCAATTGATAGAGCGCGCCGAGTCGATCGCTCGTCGGCGCCGAGGCCGGCGCCACGTTTGCCTGCCCGAGCACCGGCCAGACGGCGAGCGCCATCAGCAACGCCGACCCGCGTCGCGCCAAGTTCATGATGATGCGGTCCATGGCGCGTCGGCGCGGACATCTTCTTCGTCGGTCTCCGCCAGCTTCTCGAACAACTTGCGTACGGAGTCTGACGGATTCTTCGGCACGACGATCCGCACGACCGCGTAAAAGTCGCCGGCTTCGGCGTTCGCAGTCTCGGCGGCGCCGAGGCCGCGCAGACGTAAACGCGTGCCGCTGGAAGTGCCGGCGGGGATTGCGATTTTTCGCGTGCCGGAAGGGGTCGGCACTTCGACTTTCGTGCCGAGTGCGGCTTCACTGACGCTCAGCGGCAGATCGAACACAACGTTTCGACCTTCGAGCCGAAACCACGGGTGCGGCTGCACGTGGCAGCGCACCAGCAGATTTCCGCGGCCGCGACGCGTGGCATGGCCGCGTCCGCGCACGCGAATCCGCTGCCCGTCGCGCACGCCGGGCGGAATCCGGAAGCTCACGACCTCACGTGTGCCGCCGCCCGCCAGCGTGACCTCGCGCTGCGCGCCGTGCAGCGCTTCGTCGAATGTGATCTCAGCATCGATCTCGATGTCGGTCGAACCATTCGTCTCGGCGGCCCGCTCGTGGCGAGAGGATTGCGTTTGCGAGCGCCCGCCGCGCGCGGATCCGCGCTGAAAAAACTGCTCGAAAATGCTCGAAAGATCGCCAAAATCGATATCGACGGCCCCGCCGCTCGCGCCGCCTCCGCCGGGGTGTTGCCACTGGCGATATTCGGGCGTGGGTCCGCCGGCTCCGAACTGGTCGTACTGCCGGCGGCGGGCGGGATCGCCGATTACCTCGTAAGCAGCCTGCACTTCCTTGAAGCGCGTTTCGGCCTGCTTATCGCCGCGGTTGCGATCGGGGTGGAATTCCTTCGCCAGCCGGCGGTAGGCGCGTTTGAT
>JBGAJB010000056.1:0-15954 GCA_044225155.1 Phycisphaerae bacterium
CATCGGCGTGCACTTGACAGCCGAAAATTTTCTCGCCGTGAATTCCGGCGAATTCGTCACTGCCGGGGACCGTCTGGCCGATCACGACAGCTCTGCCGCCAAACCAGGATTGCAATTCGTCATCCGAAGCAGTGAACACGTCCTCGTACGCGACGGTGTTTCGACGCCAATACTCGTTCGTTTGGGCCGGGACGCGGCAGTGAACGGCGACGTCGCCGGGTCGCAGCCACGGCGTCTGTCCGAAGAACCGCGCGGGGCTCCAGTCCTGCTTGTCAGAGACGCGTTGCAGCCGCTCGACCGGCACTGAATCGAACTGTGTGCGGAATCGTTGCTCTTCGACGTTGCCGACGGCGCGCTTGCGATAACGAATCTGCAGCCGGGCCGGGTCGTCCGTTTCGACCACCTTGAGGGAGATGTCCGAATCGGAAAAACGGAATCCCCCGAATGCGAGCGTGGTGAGCGCAGGGATCGGCTCCTCGAATCCGCGCAAGATTGCTGCAACATATTCGTATTGGCCGCTGGTCTTGTCTGGAGTAACCGAGACCAGGACGCCGACGCCCCGGACGGCGTCGAGGATTTCGGGGCAGCAGCGCGGCGCGCCGTTGACATCAAATGAATCAGCGCCGATGAAGACCGGCGTCGGCGCCAAGGCCCGCGCCCCGGCCGCGAATTGCTGATCCCAGTCTGAGCACTTTGGGAAATAGAAGTCCAGCGCCACGACGCGTGGATGACCGCGTGCGAGGCGCGCCAGGAGACGGCCGTGCAGGGCGCGGAGGACGCGGCGCTCTTCGCCGAACTGGCCGATGCCCTTGATGTCAGCGCCCAATCGACCGGCCTTGATTTCGGCCTCGGTCTTGTCGCTAAACGCCACCAAGACAGTCTGGTCCGGTGTGGTGCCGCCGGTATCGATGCGCATGCCGGCTGCGTCGTACACAGGAGTGAGCAGCAGGGCCAGGAAAGCGAGCGCCGCGAAGCGCACCGGCAGCGGATAGCGGCGCACCACAAGCGCGGACACGCGCCTCGCACGCCGCCAGAGCGACGGGCGGCCCTGCGCCGCGGTTTGTCGCCCGGTGAGGTAGTTATCGAGGTCGTCGGCCAGGGCGCGGGCCGACGAGTAGCGCTCGTCCGGCGACTCCGCGATGCAGCGGCTGATGATGGCCGCCAGCCCCTCGGGTTCGCTGACGCGCCGCTCGCGGAGCAGCGTCAGGACGCGCTTCGGATCCCGGGCATAGCGCGCGGGCTCGCCGGTCACGCAGTGAAAGAGCAGCGCGCCGAGCGCGAAGACATCAGCGCGGGCATCCGTCGCGCCGCGGTTCACCTGTTCCGGCGCGATGTAGCCCAGCGTCCCGATTGCGCCCTCGCGCGCGGATTCGGCGGAGGCACCGGGCGGCTCGACCAGTCCGAGCCGCTTGGCGATGCCGAAATCGACGATGTGCGGTTGCCCTTGATCGTCGATCAGAATGTTCTGCGGTTTGATGTCGCGATGAACGACGCCCTGCCGATGGGCGTAGTCAAGCGCGAGCGCAACGGCCCGGATCATTTCGATGCGCTGCGCGAGCGACACCTCGTGATGCTTGATGTACTCGTTGAGCCGCTGCCCTTCGACGAATTCCATCGTGTAAAAGAGCGGCGGTGAGGCCAACTGCGCCTCGAAGAGCGTGGCGATGTTCGGATGGCGCAGCTTGGCGATCAGATGCACTTCGTTTTCGAAGTAGCTCGTGAGCAGCGGCGTCTTGCTGAAGAGAACCTTCAGCGCCTCAACGCGCTCCTTGGCATGATGAATCGCCTTGTAGACGACGCCGAAACCGCCTTTGCCGACCTGGCCGATGATGGTGTAGTTGGCGATATCGGGAAAGCGATTCTCGGTGAGCCGGCGATAGAGCTCGCGCAGCGATTGACTCTGCTCGAGCAACTGCTCGACGTGACGCCGCTGCTCTGTTGGAAGCGCGTCGCCGGCGAGCGCTTCGACGAGCGACTCGTGACTGGCCGAAACGCCGGATGAATCCGTCATCGGGCGGCCTCAGTGGTGCGGCCGGCGGAGCGAGCGGCGCGCCGAATCGCGGCGGCGAATCGCACCGCAGTGTCGCGGGCGCGTAGTATATGTCGTCGCCGGGAACTCGGCCTTCTCGACCCAGTGGAAATTCGGGCATGAACTCCATCATCGGAAAAGTGCTGGGAATCGCGATTCGCAGCGGTAAACGCGGCCCGATGCTTGAGCTGCCGGAGGCGGAGGCCATCACTGACGGCGGTCTGCGCGGCGACAATCGCACAACGGTGAAGCGCGGCGTGACCCTTCTGTCCCAGGAGCAGTGGAAGGCGGCGCTGCGCGATGTGGGCGGGGCCGAGTTGCCGTGGTATTCGCGGCGGGCAAATCTGCTGATCTCCGCGGGATCGCTGGCGGATTTGATCGGCAAGACAATCGAGATCGGGCGCGTCGTGGTCGAGGTAAAGGACGTCACCTGGCCGTGCGAGCGCATGGATGAGATCAGGCCGGGACTTTGTGCGGCGCTCGAGACCGAGCGGCGCGGCGGCGTGCACGGGCGTATCGCGCTGGGCGGGTTGATCCGCGTGGGGGACGAGCTGCGTGTGGCCGGCTAGAGGCGCGCGCGGCCTGATGGATTCCTATGGCGATTCTCTTCACCAAAATGCATGGCCTCGGCAACGACTATGTATATGTGTCGTTGTTCGATCAGCACGTCGCGGATCCGAGCATGCTTTCGCGCGCGGTCAGCGACCGCCATCGTGGAATCGGCAGCGACGGACTGATTCTGGTCGCGCCGCCGCGTGATGGGGCGGCCGACGTTCGAATGGAGATGTACAACGCCGACGGTTCGCGGGCGCAAATGTGCGGGAACGGCATCCGGTGTGTCGCAAAGCTGGTGTACGAGCGCGGCTGGGCGCGCCGGAATCCGCTGCGTGTCGCGACCGACGCGGGCGTGCTGACGCTCGAGCTGTCGCTCAATTCCGCAGGCCGGGTTGAAAGCGTGCGCGTGGACATGGGGTCGCCGATTCTCGCGCCGCGCCGTATCCCGGTGCTGGCAGAAGGCGAGCGCGTTGTCGATCAGCCGATCGAGATATCGGCCGCTGCTTCCGGGGGGCCGCCGCTTTCGCTACGAATGACGTGTGTGTCGATGGGAAATCCGCACTGCGTGATATTCGTCGAGTCGCTCGCTGCCGTCCCGCTCGGCGACTGGGGGCCGCGGCTCGAACGGCACGAGCGTTTTCCCGAGCGAGTGAACGCCCACTTTGTGCAGGTGCTTTCGCCTTCCCATGTGCGCATGGCCACCTGGGAGCGCGGCGCCGGGCCGACGCTTGCCTGTGGAACCGGTGCGGCCGCGGTGTGCGTCGCGGGCGTGCTCACGAAGCGCACGCAACGTCGCCTCACCGCCACGCTACCCGGAGGCGACTTGCTGCTCGAATGGGACGAGTCGTCAGACCACGTGTTCAAGACCGGCCCCGCGACGGAGGTCTTTTCCGGCGAGTGGCCCAGCGGCGACTAGCCACGCCATTCGGGAAATCTGCGACCCGGTTCCCAGCCGGTTCAATTGCCCGAGGCAACCGTCTTGCTGCGAGCCTCCAGCGTTTCGATACGCTCCTTCAGCGCCTGATTTTCCTTCCGGAGTTTCTCAAGCTGGTCGCGCACGTCTCCGAGTTGCTCGGGGGCCGGCTGATCCTTTCCGATTTTCTCGATCGCCTTTTCCAGCGTGGTCTTCAGGCGCGCAGAGGGATTGTCAGCCAAACGTTTTCGCAGATCAGGCAGCGCGCTCTTCGCGAGCTTGCCGAGATCGCCGAGTTCGTTGGCCGCGGTCGACTGCACGCGCCGCTGAGAGTTGTCGAGGCAACCGGTCAACGTGGCGACGATTTCACTGGCTTGTGCGTCGCCTTCCGGAAGCTTCTTGGCCGATTCGCCGAGCGAAGAGATCGCCGCCGTGCGCGCTTGTGGCGTCGGACCGCTCTTGGCCATCTCGGTCAGCGTTTTGAGCGCCTCGGGCTCAGTGCGCCCGGAGAGCGCGCCAAGGGCGGCCGAGCGCGTGCGATCGCGCGGCGAATTCGTGCCGAGGCGCGGCTTGATCAGTTCGACGATGTCCGCGCCGCCGATCTTGCCGTACGTGGAAATCGCGGCCGCCTCCGCCTGATAGCTCTGATCACCCTTGACCAGCACGTCGCGCACCGCGTTCTTGACCGATTCGTCGCCGGGGAAGTGCTGGAGCGCGTTCAGGCAGGCGCGGCGCATTTTCGGATCGGGATCGCTTACGCCGGCGAGCAGCGCATCACGGGCCGCATTGCCGCCCAAATCACCGAGCTTTTCGGCCAACTCGTCGCGCACCGGCGCGAATTTCTCGCGTTTTAGTGCCTCAGCCAGCAAGTTGCGCGTCGCGTCGGTCTTGTCATTGCTGATTTCGCGGACCGCCCGAATGCGTCCGACCGGGCTCGGATCGTCCGTAAGCTGCGTGATCCAGAGATCGCGGCCTTTCTTCTCAGTCAGATCCATCAACACGGCCTGATGCGGATCGACGCGCACCAGCGTCGGCCGCTTGGGCAGCGTCTGGGAAATCTTCATTTCCTTGCCCGTCATTTCGCGTTCGGCGACAACCGGGTCCATGCCCGGTGCGCTGAATTCGACCTGTAGTGGGAAGACCCACGCCGGCGCGTCCTGCGTCTGGCGCACGGTGACTTCGGCCGACTGATTCGCGTCGTTCCAGTCGTAGCTGACCTCGACGGCCGGCGCGCCGGCGCGCTCGGTCCAGTCGTAGAAGTAGCGATCGAAGCTGCGGCCGGTGGTTTGCTCGAACGCGCGCCGCAGATCGTCAGTCTCGACCGACTTGTGGGCATTCGTGGTGAGGAACAAGTTCAGCGACTTCCAGAACGTCTCGTCGCCCACGCGGCAGCGGAGCATGTGCACGACCCACGCGCCCTTGGGGTAGGCGCGCGAATCGAACTGCTCATCCGGCGCGGCATACGCGCGATAGACGATCGGCTTATCGCGCCCGCCGTCGATGGCGCTGCGGGCCTTCTGCCACATGTTGACGGCGAAGTCCGGCTCCCCGTTGTGATGCTCGTCCCAGAGTGCTTCGAAGTAGCTCGCGAAGCCCTCATTCAACCACAGGTGTGCCCACTCTTTGCACGTGGTTAGATCGCCGAACCACTGGTGCGCGAGTTCATGCGAGATCAGGCCGTCCATGTCGCCGTCGAGGCGGGCGCGCTCATCGAGCAGCGCGTTTTCGCCGAGCGTCGTGGCGCTGGTGTTCTCCATGCCGCCGCCGAACTGGTAGCAGCAGACCTGCGCGTACTTGTCCCAGGCGTATTCCACGCCGAGCTTGTCGCTGAAAAAGTCGAGCATCTTCGGCGTGTTCGCGAACGTCGGCTTGAGTTCGTCTTTGCGGTCATTGGGGCCGTAGTACAGCACGGGCTTGTTGCGCCAGGTTTCCTGCTCCATGGCAAAGCTGCCGACGACCAGCGTCATCAGATAGGCCGCGTGCGGCTGGGATTGCTTCCAGGAGTACGTGGTCGTGCCGGGCTTGATGCCGGGCTTTTTCTCGACCAGCGCGCCGTTGGAGACGGCGGTGAACTTGTCGTCCACGGTGACGATGACTTCGCTCGTTTGTTTCTCGTTGGGATGGTCGAAGCACGGGACCCAATAGCGATTGTCGATTGACTCGCCCTGAGACCAGACCTGCAGCGGTGCGTCCGGATCGTCCTCGGTCGGGCCGAAGAAATGCAGTCCGTTTTCGGGATCCTTCACCTGGTAATCGACCGTGATCGTCAGAGCCGTGCCGGGGGCGTAGGTCTTGCCGAAATACACGTCCAGTGTGCGACCGTCATGCGAATAGTCGACTGGTTGGGGTTGACCCTCTCCCACCGCGACCATGACGCGCTTCACGTTGAACTTCGCGGCGTCGAGCGTGACGCTGCGCGCCGGGGCGGTGGGGTGCAAGCTGAGCGTCGCTTCGGAGTCGACCTGCTTGCCCGCGACGTCCACGGTCATTTCGAGCTTGATGTTTTCCATGTCGAACGGCTGGTCGAGCGTAAAACGCGTGTTTTCGGGCGGCTCGGCCTTCTTGGCGTCCTTCGCCGGCTGCGCGGCCGCGGGAATCGCCGCCAGCAGGCCTAGAACCAATGAGGACGTAAGGCGACGCGATGCCGAATACGGCGCACGGGACACGGTCCACCCGAACATTCCTGCTCCCCGATCATGAGAATTGGTTCGCCCACGGCCGCCGCCGTCTCAGCGGGCCGCACGCGGGCATGATAGCGAAGACGTTCGGCGGGACGGTGTCCGGGCGGAAAAGTGCGACCGATCGATTTGTTCGGCGCCCCGCCGGTCTTGGTCACCACCGCGCCCGTCCAGGAAGCAGGGGAGGCGGAATTCACCTCGATGTTCCGACGAAGGGTGTTTCGCTCTGCGCTTGTGTGGCAGCGCGCGGCTCGGATCGAAGAGATCAACACCGCCAATCGAATCCCCTAGTCGTCATCTCTGCCAACGCGGATCGTCGTCACGATCAGCTTGTGGTCGGACAGCTTCACACGGAATTCCTCGTCGGGGATGTTCGCGGTCGTCGTTTCGAACTTGGCTTGGGAAAACTCTTCTCCGGCCGGGCGGAAGAGGAAGCGGTCGAAGGGGGCCGGCCGGTAGGTGGTGGTCGGTGTATCGCCGTGATTGAGATCCGTGAAGTTCATGGCCGCGTAGATCTGCAAGCCCGGTTCCTCGGCTTTGAGCATGTTGAAATCGCCGGCGATGATGAGGTCGTCGTCGTGGAACTTTTCGCGGACGACGCCGATCACTTCCATCAGGGCGCGGGCCTCGGCCAATCGCTGGCGGCTTGTCTCATCGACGCCCCCCCGATTCGATTTCATATGCACCGGGATGAGCACAATATCTGTCTTACCCTCGCCGAAGCTGAATTTCGCGGCCTGCGGGTGGCGGTCCCAGAGGCGCATTTCCTTTTCGCCCAGATCAACGACGGGAATCTTCAGCGGTTCGCCGACGAGCGTGACCCGCGCCGCGTCCCATGCGACCCCCGTGAGCTGGTTCTTGTCGGCCGGGTCTTTTTTCTCGAACAGGCGGTACTGCCATTTCCTTGTTCCCGCGGTACTGAGCTGGGCGAAGGCGGCATCGAGTTCCTTGTTGGTGTGCTTCGCATTGTCGCCGTCATCGTCGCAGATTTCCTCAAGCGCCAACAGGTCGACTTTCGCCGCATCGATGCAGCGGGCGATGTCTTCGCCTGTCTGCGCAACGCCCTTGGCCGGACCACCGCGGCTATTGGGCGCTCCGAGCCATTCGATGTTCCACGCGCCGATGCGGATTTCGTTCGCGCTCGTGGGCTGCGTGGCGGCCGGCGGGTTGTTCGACTGGCTGAAAGAAACTGGAGACGTTACGGCGAACGTCAGGGCGGCGGCCAGTCGAATCAGGTTCTGCCGAATGGAGGGTGCGGGCATTTTTCTGCTCCCGTAGCCGGTAATGAAGAATCGCGCCGAGCGATAGGATAGCGAGCCGGCCAACGCATGTCGCGCGGCGCTGATGAAGTCGCCGTTCAGATCGAAAGAAACGTCGCGCGGCGCGTAATCGGAGTGTGACGCGCCGCGACAAACGAGCGATGCGCCAGGAGACGCACAATGAATAAGCCGATTTTGGGACTGATCTTGGGAGCCGTGCTGGGGGCACTCGACGGCATTTCCGCGCCGTGGGGCCTGAATGACCCGAAGCTTTGGGAAGGGCTGCCGGGGATCATTTTCGGTTCAACGATGAAGGGACTCGTCGCGGGCGTGCTGATCGGCCTGGTCGCCCGATACAGCAATTCGACGCGACTTACGATCATTTTCGGCGTGATTGTCAGCGGTGCATTCGCGCTGGCCGTGGCGATGGCGCAGGGCGGCTACTACCTGCGCATCGTGCTTCCGGGTGCCTTGATCGGCGCGATGGTCGGATTCGCGACGCAGAAGTACGGCGCAGCGCCGCGGCGACCCATGGCGGGTTAGCGCCTTCACCGAGCGGGTCGATACTGATTCGCGAAAGAAGCGCTTCGCGATCCATGTGGTCGTCGCTACCCTCTTCGCATGTCGTTCAGGCCTTTTGCCGTTGTGGCCGCGGTGCTCTTCGGAATCCGCGTGGCCGCGGCGGATCCGCTGGAAACGCTGACCTACACGCTGACGCCCGACTTTCAGCACGGCGTTTTGAAGGTCGAACTCACCTGGCAGACGGCCGGCCGGCAGCGCTCGACGCTGGGCGTCTCGCCGCACTGGGGCCGCATTGAGGATGTCCCGGCGCTGCTCAAGAACCTTGCGTTCGACGGTCAGGGCGAGCGCGACGGTGCGCTCTGGCACATCGCCCACCGCACGGGCGCGGCCATCCATTGCGAATACGTCGTCGACTCCGGCCGGCGGGCATTCGATGATTGGGAGCTGACGCACCACCCCATCACGACGCCGGACTTCTTTCACGGCATGGGGAACGCGTTTCTCCTCACGCCGCAAAGCAGCGAGCGCATTCCCAAGCAATACGAAGTGATTCTGCGGTGGGTGCTGCCCAAGGGCATGAAGGCGGTCTGCTCGTGGGGTGTAGGGACGACGGTCGGCGCGACGCTGGACACGAGCGATCTGCGGCATTCGATCTATCTGGCCGGAAAGATCGTGACGCAGAGCGATAAATCCGGCGGGCAGCGCGTTACCGTCGCGATGGTCAACCGCTTCGATTTTGATCTCGCTCAGTTCACGCACATGACGACCGAGATCATCCGGCGGCAGTGCGAATTCATGCAGGAAAAGGCGTTTCCGGATTTCGTGGTGACGGTCGTGCCGGTCGGACCGCCGGTGAAGGCGGGCGAGTCGCGGCTTTCCGGCAACGGGCTGTACAACAGCTTTGCCCTCAGTCTCGCGCCGGGATCCAAGCTGACGGATGCCGTTGAGCACTTGTTTTCCCATGAGTTGTTTCACTTCTGGAACGGGCGCACGCTGGCCGCGGCCGACCCCGAGCGGCTGGTCTTCTGGTTCAGCGAGGGTCTTACGGACTATTACTCGCTGCGAATTCTGCACGAGTCGGGTTATTGGGATGACGAAACGTATGCAAAGTGGGTGAACAAGCACCTGCGCGAATATGCGGTGAACCCGGCGATCCACGCGACGAACGAGCAGATCGATAAGAACTATTGGAACGAGCGCGACACGGTAGGGGAGGTGCCTTATCAGCGCGGATTGGCGCTGGGATTGCGCTGGCACAAGATCGCTCGCAATCAGGGCGTTCGCAGCGGGTTCGATGCACTCTTTCGGGCCCTGGTGGAACGCGCTCGCGCGGGCGGCTTCAAGCTTTCCAACGACAACATTCGACAAGTCGGGATCGAAACGCTGGGTGCGTGGTTTGGGCCGGAATTCGATCAGTTCGTCGTCCGCGCGGATACGGTGGAGATCCCGCCCGATGCGCTTGCGCCAAAATTGATCGGGGAATTCAAACCGGTTCATGAGTTTGAACTGGGGTTTGATGCCCGTCCGTCAGTACGGGACAAAAAGATTCGCGGCCTCGTGAAAGGCTCGGCGGCCGAGAAGGCCGGCTTGCGCAGCGGCGACGAAATGACTTCCTGGGCCATTCACGGCGATCCCGACCGGCCTGTTCGCGTGACCGTTCGCCGGGGCGGCGCAGCGCAGGAAATCGAATACCTGCCACGCGGCAAGTCCGCGAATGCCGTGCAATTTCGTCCCCGCTAACGCCCCGGAACGCCCAGTGTCCAAATATGCCAATTGCCGGAACGAATTCTGAGGGTGGGGGATTTCTTCCCCCGTCGGCCGATCGACGTGGATTTTGCTGCGTGGGCTGGCAACGTGGTCGGCGTTAGGATGGAATGTCACCGCTTTCTACTGAATGAGAGGATTACAATGCGTCCGATTCTGCTCGCGGCCATGCCGCTCTCGCTGCTGCTCGTGGGATGCTCGGCCAATCTTGTGCGCGTCGAAGAGAAGTTCAGCATGACGGCCGCGTGGTCCGGCTATGAGCGCGTGATCGTTCGCACGGTGAACGGCCGCGTGGAGTTGCGCTCGGGCGGAACCGAGAGCGAGGCGTCGATCACCGGCGTGAAGCGCGCTGCCGGCCCATCGATCGGCGAGGCCCAGAAGAATCTGGCCGAGTTGAAGGTGTCGGCCGCACCCGATGCGCGCGATCCGCATGCGCTGCTGGTCTCGCTCGAATATCCCGAGGCGCTCAGACATCGAAACATCGGCGCCAGCTTCGTGATTCAGACGCCGGAAGCCTGTGCGGCCGACGTCAGCACCGGCAACGGCGAGATCATCGCGGAACATCTCAAAGGTCAGGTGACCCTACACACGAGCAATGGCGGCGTGCATGCGACGGCCGTCGACGGGCCGCTGCACATCGATACGAGCAACGGCGACATCGAGGCCCGTGACATCAACGGACGCGTCGAGGCGGATACGAGCAATGGCGGCGTGAAGCTGACGCAGGTCGCGGCCGGTTGCAATGTGGATTCGTCCAACGGCGATCTGGTGCTGACCAACGTGCACGGCGCGGTGCGCGCCCGCTCGTCGAACGGCGGCATCTCGCTGGAAGGCGTGCCGGGGCCGGAGGATGCCGTCGAACTCGACACGAGCAATGGCGAGATCACGTTGAAGGTGCCGGCGACGCTCCGGGGACATTTGCGGCTCGTCACCTCGAATGGCCGCGTGAATACGACGTTCGGGGCGATGTCACTCAATAATCCCCGGCTCGGCAAGACGAGCGTGGAAGCAGACATGAACGGCGGCGGCGCGGGCAAACTGCACGCGGAGACGTCGAACGGCTCAATTACGATATCGTGCCAGTGACGGCTGAACATTTTTCACTATCGCGTACCCGTTTTACGTAGTGCGGCGCGGCGTTACGTTTCGCCCCCATGCTGAACGCGCTGCTGCGCTGGTTGGTCTTGTCGCTGCTCTGGCTGCGCTACCGCGTGCGCGTCCGGGGCATCAATGACGTCGCGCGCCGCGGGAAGAGCGGGATTCTTTTTCTTCCGAATCACCCGGGCCTGATCGATCCGATCATCGTTCTCTCGCGCCTGTGGGGGCCGTTCGCCCCGCGCGCACTGGCGGACAAGGATCAGATCGACCGTTTCTTCATCCGTTTTCTTGCAAAACGCATTCGCGTGCTGCCAATCGAGAGCATGGCCGAGCAGGGCGTCGGAGCGCGCGGACAGATCGCGGCCACCGTTGATTCCTGTGCGGCCGCCCTGCGCAAGGGCGACAACCTGATTCTCTATCCCTCTGGACACATCTATCGCTCGAAGCTGGAAGATTTGCGCGGCAACAGCGCGGTGGAACTCCTTCTGAAGGCCGCGCCGCAGACGCGGGTCGTATTGGTTCGCACGCGCGGGCTGTGGGGCAGCAGCTTCGGATTGGCCAGCGGCGAGATTCCGCATGTCGGCCCGCTGTTGCTCAAGCACGCGCTGCGATTGCTGGCGAACTTCCTCTTCTTCACGCCGCGTCGCGAAGTTTCCCTTGAGCTTTTTGAGCCGTCGGACCTCCCGCGCGACGAAGGCCGCGCAGCGCTGAATGGTTACATGGAGCGCTTTTACAACGCCGACGCGCCGCCGGCGACCTATGTGCCTTACACGATCTGGGAGGGTGGTGGCGTCCGCGAGTTGCCCGAGCCGAGTTTCGGAGTGCAGGCGGGCGACGCGAGCGAAGTGCCCGAAGCGACGCGTGCATTGGTAGAGGGGTATCTCCGAAAACTGACCGGGATCGAGAAATTCGCGCTCACGGATCGCCTCGCGCAGGACCTCGGGCTCGACAGTCTCGCCCGCGCGGAATTGCTCATCTGGCTGAACAAGGAATTCGGCGCGGCCACGGGCGATGCGGACGCCCTGCAAACGGTGGCGGACGTTCTGCTTGCGACGCGCGGCGGTGGCGGACGTTCTGCTTGCGACGCGCGGCGAGGCCGTCGGAAGGCGCGTGACGGCGCTCAAGCCGATTCCGCGCGGCTGGTCGCAGGACGTGCCGCGTATGCGCGTGGACGCGCCGCCCGGCGCGACGCTGACCGAAGTGTTTTTGTCGGCCGCGCGAAAGAACCCGTCGAGCGTGATCGTTGCCGACCAAGCGAGCGGAGCACGGACCTACCGCGATCTCATCACGGCCATCCTCGCGCTGCGGCCGCACGTGGAGCCGCTGCCCGGCGAATCGATCGGCGTGTTGCTGCCGGCGTCGGTAGGTGCGGTCGTCGCCTATCTCACGGCGCTTTTCTCGGGCAAGACGCCGGTCATGGTGAACTGGACCACCGGGGCGCGAAATATCCAGCACGCGCTCGAATTGACCGGCGCCAAACAGGTTTTGACTGCCAAAGCCCTCGTCGCCCGACTGGCGCAACAGGGGATCGATCTCAGGTCGATCGCCGATCGATTCGTTTTCCTGGAAGAGCTCGGCGCGCGGCTGACGCGCTGGGAGAAACTCAGTGCGGCAATTCGCGCGAGATTCGACTGGTCGTCGCTGGCCGGCGTCAAAGTGCGTTCGACGGCGGCGATTCTTCTGACCAGCGGCTCCGAGGCACTGCCGAAGGCCGTGCCGCTGACGCACGAAAATCTGCTGACGAATCTCCGCGACGTGCTATCAGTCTACCGGCTCTACAGCGACGATCGATTGATCGGATTCCTGCCGCCGTTTCACTCGTTTGGGCTGACCGTCACGATGCTGCTGCCGCTGGTGGCGGGAGTGCGTTCGGTCTATCACGCCAACCCCACCGAAACGTGGCTGCTCGCGCGGCTCATCGAGGCGTATCGCTGTACGCTGCTGGTCGGCACGCCGACATTTCTCGCCTCGCTCGTGCGAACGGCCGGCGCCGGACAACTTGAGACTCTGCGGCTGGCCATCACCGGCGCGGAACGTTGCCCGGATCGGACATACGACGCCGTAGCGGCCGCGTGCCCGAATGCCGTCGTCCTTGAAGGTTACGGCGTGACGGAGTGCTCGCCGATCGTTTCCGCCAATCGTGAAGAAGCACCGCAGCGCGGCTCGATCGGCCAGCCGCTTCCATCGGTGAAGATCGCAATTATCGACGCCGAGACGGGCGTCGACGCCGCGCCCGGTCAGGCGGGAATCCTGCTGGTTCGCGGACCGAGCGTGTTTCCGGGCTATCTGGGGGCGGCGAATTCCCCGTTCGTTCAACACGCCGCCGAAGACTGGTACTCGACGGGCGATCTGGTCGTCGCCGACGAGACGGGAGTCCTGACGTTTCGCGGACGGCTCAAACGTTTTGTAAAGATCGGCGGAGAGATGATCTCTTTGCCCGCGATCGAAGGTGTCTTGGAATCGGCCTACGGCAGCGAATCGGATGACGGACCGGTTCTGGCCGTGGATTCCACTGCGGACGAACGTCATCCGGAGTTGGTGCTTTTCTCAGTGCGCGATCTGGAGCGCGCGGAGGTCAATCGGCGCATCCGTGAGGCCGGGCTTTCGCCGCTTCACAATGTCGCGCGCGTGGTGCGAGTGGATTCGATTCCCGTGCTGGGCACGGGCAAAACAGATTACCGCGCATTGCGCACGCTGCTACAGGTATCCGCCTCGTCTGACCGAGAATAGACCCTCTGGCCGATGCCAAGGCCGAGAATGAACGAGGGAAATGCGTCTATGTCGAGAGACGGAAAGCCGGCGAAAGGTCCAATAACAAACACCGAACGGCCTTCCAAGCCAATGGACGCAGTTTTTACGGAAGTCCTTGCAGCGTCATCATTTTTTCACCTACTCTTCATGACAGGCAGCGTTGAAACGGCATGCCCGACGAGGTAAACTTCGGCACTAGAGGAGGGGAGGCGTCTTTCACCGGCGTCCTTCCTGAAGCACGGGGCGATTTCGCGTTCGACCTGAACGAGTAGTGCAACCTGAGTCGCGGTATCGCAAGCGCCTTCCGACGGCGCGAGCGGAGCTTTCGCCTCCCGGGTTCACGCCAAACGTGCGTTTGAGGGGAAGACGGCGAGCCGACGGAGAGGAGCCACGAGGATGGGGACGGCTAAGGAAGCCATCAATCGTCTGGTTCATGGTCGGGAAGTTCGCAACGGAGAAGCAAAACTGAAAATTGGAATCGTGGCGGCCTGCCCGTTTCCCTGTAATCACGGCACGCCCGGCGGAATTCGGGAGAAGGCGGAAGCCCTCGCCGAACTCGGCCATGACGTTCACATTATTACTTATTACGCGCAGCAACCCGGCGAGGTCCGCGGGGTCAAGATTCACCGCATTCCGAAGTTCGGCCCGGTCGACGATGTCCGCGTCGGTCCGAGCGTGGCGAAGATCTTTTGGAACGTCGCGCTCATCTTTAAGTTGATCCAGGTGGTTTGGCGCGAAAAGCTCCAGGTGCTGCACGGCATCAACTACGAAGGCGCCATGATCGGCTGGGCGGCGAAAGTCGTTACCGGCCGCCCACTCGTCTACGGCGCGGTAAACACGATGATCGACGAGCTGCACACCTACAAGTTCATCCGCCCGATGTGGCTGGCCAAGGGCCTGGCCCGGGTACTGGACTGGTGGGTGCCGCGAATGGCCGACCGCATCATGTGCTATACGCGGACGATCCGCGATTTCCTTGTGAATTCCGGCATTCCCGCGGAGCGTGTGGTCGAAGTGAAACTCGGCATCGACCTGTCGATGTTCGCCGACGCCCAGCCCGGCAATGCCCGCCAGCGAATGGGCCTGAACGGCGATCCGCTCGTCATGTACACCGGCGTGCTGAACCGCTTCCAGCGCATCGACTATTTACTGGACGCGATGAAGATCGTTCTCGAAAAGAAGCCAAATGCGAAGCTTGCGTTCGTCCGGACGCTCGACGACGAAGAGCATCGCCGCGATGTGGATCAGATGGCCGTGGAGCGCGGCGTGAGTCAGGCGGTCCTCTATCCGCCCGTCATTCCGTTCGCCGATCTGCCGGCGTTCATCGCCGCCGCTGATACGACAGTCGTCCCGCGTCCGGATTGCCCCGGCGTCCCGGTGAAGCTGCTGAACTTCATGGCCGCCGGCAAGCCGGTCGTCGTGACGAAGGGTTCGAGCCAAGGGCTGGAGAACGAAGTCGAGGCAATGGTGACCGCCGATCACGACGTGTCAGCCATGGCCGAGGCTGTGCTGCGCGTGCTCGACGATAAGGCGCTCGCCGCCCGACTGGGTGAAAATGCGCGGCGCGTCGCCTGCAACGAATATGACCGGCTGGCGGCTGCCCGCCACCTGGTTTCGGTTTATCAGCTTGCGATGGAGGACTGCGGCCACCCGGTTCCTGAGCCGGCTCCGATGGTTTCGCCGAGCGCGGGATCCTGAGACTGGGCGGAAGCGGCCTGCCAGGCCGCGCTCGCCGGTGGGGCTCAACCGACGAGAAATAGCCAAGCACACGCGGCCGGAAAGTTTGCGAGGACTTTCCGGTCGCGCTGTTTCTGAAAAAAGAAGTTCCCGCCGTGTCGCGGGAGTGTTCCGACCGCGCCGATATGATTACAACTTATGCTGGCACGATTAGTTAAGAGCTTCTGCATCTGGTATCTCTACGTGCCCCACCTGGCGTTATTGCGCCTGATCGGTCCCCGCGCCGCGCTGCTGCTGACGCACTTTTTCTCGCTGCTGCACTGGCTGGCGGTCATGGCCGGCTCGGACAAGCGCGCCCGCCGGGCGATCGCCGCGGCCTATCCGCAGTTTCGTTGCGACGCTTCGCTCGGCACGATCCTGCGGCGCTACGTTTTCCTCAAGCATCAGCGGTTCGTCGAGTGGTACCTCTATCCGACCCCGCGCGGCCGGCAATTTGTGCGCGAGACGTACGCGAATTTCGAAGGCCGCGAGCATCTGGATCAGGCGCTGGCGGGTGGGAAGGGCGTGGTCGTGCTCATGTTCCACTATGGCATGGGCAAGATGATCTTCGCCGCGCTGCAGGAACTGGGCTACAAGAATCATCACCACGTTTTCCGCGGCATGACCTACGCCGGCGAGACGACGGGCTACGTCGCGAAAAAAGCGCTC
>JBGAJB010000422.1:0-2093 GCA_044225155.1 Phycisphaerae bacterium
GAATCAATGCGGAATAGCGCACGCACTGCTCAGTCGCCGTGCTTCTTCCGCAGCCGGGCCGAAGGCGCAGAACGAGTTGGGCGCGTTCAAACTCATTCAGCCAGTCTTGCAGCGTGGCTGCCAACTCGTCCGCGGCGATCGGCGCGCCCGGAACGGGACAGCTCGGCCCAAGCTGCCGCGCCGCCAGAGCCCGATAGCGTGCCAGCGTGCGGTCGCCATAGATCGAAACAAGCGCGTCGTCTTCCGCCAGGAACAACAAAACCGGCACTCGCGCGCCCTCGTTGATGCGCAAGAGCTTGGACAGATCAGTGTGTTGATCGCGATCGACGAAGCGCAACTTTACGCGCTCCGGATTAGCCTCGGCGATCCGCGCCATGAGCGGACACTGCTGCGAGCAATCGCCGCACCAAATGCCCGACACCACGATCACGTGCATTTCGCGCACAAAGCTCTGCACGAGCCGCTTCTGCTCCGGCGTCAGCGCGGCGCGCTCATAAATTCCGTTCCACGCCTGAACCTGCGCCGGCGTGCCGCTGCGGACGTAGTCCTCGTATTGCAGTCCGGCGGCGAACTTCGCGCCGAGAAAGTCACTCGCAAACATGTGAACCCTTTCGGTTGGCGGTCGCGGCGGAGAGTTTAGTCGGCTTCTTCGCGGCGGCGCAGAATGTCCGTTTCCGCAAAGAGCGTCTCGGCGAAATAGCTGCTGCGCACGAAGGGTCCGCTCGCCACCGCTCCGAAGCCCAGTTCGCGTGCAAACGCGGCCAGCTCGTCGAACTCTTCGGGTGGATAGTAGCGCTCGACCGGCAGATAATGATCGCCGGGCCGCAGGTACTGGCCGATGGTGAGCAGATCGCAATTCGCCGAGCGCAGATCGCGCATCGCCTCTTGAAGTTCCTCGGTCGTCTCGCCCAAACCGACCATCAGGCCGCTCTTGGTCATCGCGCGCGGATCAAGCTCCTTGGCCGTCCGCAGCACATTCAGTGAGCGCTCGTAGCGCGCTGCCGGTCGCGCCTTCTTTTGCAGCCGAGCGACCGTTTCCAGATTGTGGTTGTAAACCTCCGGCCGCGCCCCGGTGACGATGCGAATCAGCTCCGGCTTCCCGTGAAAATCCGGCACCAGCACTTCCACCGTCGCCAACGGCAAGCGATTCCGCACGGCCGCGATGCAGCGCGCAAAATGCCCCGCCCCTTCGTCCGGCAGATCGTCGCGCGCCACCGAAGTGATCACGACGTGCCGCAGACCAAGCTGAGCCGCGGCCTCGGCCATGCGCTCCGGCTCGTCGTCCTCGGGCGGTTTGGGCTTGGCCGTGCCGACCGCGCAAAACCCGCAGCGGCGCGTGCATTCATCACCGAGGATCATGAATGTGGCAGTGCCGCGCGACCAACATTCATTCAGGTTCGGGCAGCGAGCCTCGACGCACACCGTGTTGAGTTTGAGGCCGTCCAGCAGCCGCCGTGTGGCGAACATGCCGGCCTCCGGCAGCGGGCGCTTCAGCCACGGTGGCAGGCGACGCTGCGGAGTGGGGGAACCAGTAACGACGGGTAGCGGAGTACTGCTCATCTTTGTCGTGCCCGGATTGTAAGAGAGCGCGGAATTCACGGCAAAAAGCAGATTCCCGCCGGCCTATGGGAACGCGAAGCCACAACGACGCCGCGCCGGAAAAGTCTTCGGACGCGGCGTCGTGGGTGATCGGAGAAAAGTGGACGGCCGCGTTCGGCGGCGCGTTTCAACCAGTTCGCCTAGAGGCACGGCTTCCCATAGGCCGCGAGCAGAATTCCCAGATCGCGCAGCCCGACCACGCCATCGCCATCCAAATCGCCGTGCTCGAAGTCCGTGTCCGTTGCGCCGAAGTTCGTCAGGACAATTCCCAAGTCGCTGAGATTCACCTGGCGATCGCCATTGATGTCGCCCGGGCAAGGGATATCACCCGTGACGATCACGAGGTCATTCACGAGTCCCAGGCCGTCCATGAACACTTCCGGCGAAGAGCCGTCGAAGTTCATGCGCATGATCGTGCCGCCCGTGCCGTTGAAGTCGATGTCCTGACCCCAGTAGACTTTGCTATTGCGGAAGTCGAGCGCGATACCGCGTGG
>JBGAJB010000057.1:0-16114 GCA_044225155.1 Phycisphaerae bacterium
TCTTCGACGACGTGATTGAGTCGATCCGCCTTTTCGATGCCGGCACGCAGCGCTCGCGCGAAACGCTCGGAGCAGCCGTCGTTCCTGCGTTTCGAGCGCAGCCGGCCGTCCGTGGACGCGAACATCCCGACTCCACTTCGAGCTTCCTCGGCCTGTTGCCCAAATCGACGATCGTCGCCTTGATCGAACCGGCCGAGATTCAAGAACTTGGCCGCACGCACTGGCAGCGCGTTGGCGAGCGCGTTGGATTGATCCCGCCCGATTCACTCCTGAGGCGGGTAGGGGGGTTCAGCAGCCTGCACCTGCGCCGCTTCGCCGAATCGGACGCGCGCACGGTGGATTTCGGCGTCGGCAGCCTGCCGCAGTTCGAACCGCGCTCGATCGATGCGCTTCGCGCGCTGGCCGAACTCGCGGGCGAGTGCGATGTCGTCGTCTTCTGCGACAACGCGGCCGAGCAGCAGCGCTTCGCGGAACTTTGCTCCGCGGGCATCGCGACGCAGTCAAAAGCACCCGCTAGCGCGAGTTCCACGGATGTCGCCCAGCCGACCGCTGACGCCGGCCTTTCGCAAGCCGATCTTTCCGCTTTGCAACGCATCACGTCTGAGGTGGGGGTAATTCATCGCGGTTTCCGCTGGACTCCCGGGCCGAAAGTCACTGCCGAAAGCGAGCTTGCCGCCCACTCCAAGGGCAGCGGCCGCACCTCAACGACTCGCGACGTCGCCCTCGTCCCGCACCACGAAGTCTTCCACCGCTATCGCCAGCGGCGAACACTGCGGCGCGTCGCCCCCGCGCGCCCGATCGATACGTTCTTTGATCTTTCCGCCGGCGACTACGTCGTGCACGCGATTCACGGCATCGGAAAGTTCCGCGGCCTGAAGTCCATCGAGCGCGACGGGCGCGAAGACGAATTCCTCGTGATCGAATACGCGGGCGATGCGACCGTCCACGTGCCGACCAGCCAGGTGCATTTCGTTCAGAAATACATCGGCGGCGCGCGTCGTCCGACGCTCAGCAAGCTCGGCGGCACGGCTTGGAAACGCACGAAGGAGCGCGTGGCCGAAGCCGTCACCGACATGGCCGCGGAGCTGCTCGCGATCCAGGCCCAGCGCGCCACGCAACCGGGCATCGCCTACCCGGCCGACACGACCTGGCAGAAGGAATTCGAAGGCTCGTTCCTCTACACCGAAACGGAGGACCAGCTTCGCGCGGTGGGTGAGATCAAAAGCGACATGCTGCGTCCCCGGCCGATGGACCGTCTGCTGTGCGGCGACGTCGGTTACGGCAAGACCGAGCTCGCGATGCGGGCCGCGTTCAAGTGCGTCGAATACGGCAAGCAGGTCGCGGTGCTCGTGCCGACAACCGTGCTGGCCGAACAGCACTTCCAGAACTTCCGCGAGCGTTTCGCCGACTATCCATTCACGATCGAGAGCCTCTCCCGCTTTCGCACCAAACGCGAGCAGACGCAGATCGTCGAGCGCGCCCGCAAGGGCCAGGTCGACATTCTGATCGGCACGCACCGCCTGCTCTCGGCCGATGTGAAATTCTCCGACCTCGGCCTCGTGGTGATCGACGAAGAGCAGCGTTTCGGCGTCGAGGCGAAAGAACGGCTTAAGAAGCTGCGCGCCACCGTCGATGTCCTGACGCTGACCGCGACGCCGATTCCGCGCACGCTGCACATGTCCATGCTTGGCATGCGTGATATCTCGTCGCTCGCCACCGCGCCCGTCGACCGCCGCGCGATTGTCACGCAGGTTCGCACCTGGGACGACCGGCTGGTGAAGGAGGGCATCGAACGCGAACTCAGCCGCGAGGGGCAGGTCTACTTCGTCCACAACTTCGTCCGCGACATCGAGCAGATCGCCAATCGCATCCGCACGCTCGTGCCCGAGGCGCGCGTCGTCATTGGTCACGGACAGATGGCCGGTCCCGAACTTGAAGCCGTCATGTTGAAGTTCATGAATCGCGAAGCCGACATTCTCGTTTCGACCAACATCATCGAGAGCGGCATCGACATCTCGTCAGCTAACACGATCTTCATTCATCGCGCCGAGCGCTTCGGCCTCGCCGACCTGCATCAGTTGCGCGGACGCGTCGGCCGCAGCAAGAATCGTGCATATTGCTATCTGCTGCTCTCGCCCAAACACCCGCTGCAAGAGCGGGCCGCGCGCCGCTTGAAGGCGATCGAGCAGTACAGCGAACTCGGCGCGGGCTTTCAGATCGCGATGCGCGACCTCGAAATCCGCGGCGCGGGCAACATCCTCGGGGCCGAGCAGTCGGGCAACATCGAAGCCGTCGGATACGAGATGTATTGCCAGCTCCTGGAGCAGGCGACGCGCCGGCTGCGCAATGAGCCGGCCGAGCCGTGGAAGCCGGTGAATCTGGAACTCGCGATCTCCGCTTCGATCCCGCGCAGCTACATCCGCGGCGAACGGCAACGCATGGAGGTGTACAAGCGATTGGCCGCGTGCCGCGCGCCGGCCGACGTGCAGGCGCTGCGCAGCGATCTGCGAGACGCATTCGGTCCGCCCCCGCCCGACGTGGAGACGCTCGTCAGCCTCGCGGAGATTCGGGTGCTGGCGCAGCCGTGGGGAATCCGCTCCATCGTGCGGGAGCCGCCGGACGTGATCTTCGCAGTCGACGATCTCACCGTCGTGCAGCCGCTCTTTTCGACCGGCCCCGGCTCGCCGCGCGTGCCCGATCCGCACACGATTCACTGGCGGCTGCCCAAGCGCCTGCTGGACGGCGCGGCCCTTCTGAATACGCTGCGTCAACAACTCGCGCCGGCGTCGATTGGAAAAACGCCGGAGTCAGGCGCAGTGCGAAAGGCGCAACATGTCTGATTCCGTTCCGCTGGATACGACGACAGTCGACCCGCAGCGCAGCGCGCGCTGGCTGGTCGTGAGCCTAAGCATCCTTTATCTGCTCCATGCTCGTTCCCCACAACTCTGGATCCTGGATCGCCTCGGCTTTTCCGAGAATCGCCTTGCGTGGGATGTCAGCTATCAGATCGTGACCCTCGTTTCCGCCGGCGGAATTGCCGCATGGGTTGTTCTGAATTCACCGCATCGCTGGCGGGCGATCGGCGTACAACTCGACGATTGGCCCGGTGATCTGGTGATTGGTGGCGCATGCGGGGCGGCCGTGGCCGGCGTCATCTGGCTGGTGCGACAGCTCATTCCTCCAGCCACGAGATCTCAGGAATACGTTTCCGCTCTTCAGAGATTCGCCGAGCAGAACGGCGTTCCCGGCGTACTGTTTCAACTGATCGTGATTGTTACAATCGGCGCGCTGGCAGAAGAGCTTTTCTTCCGAGGCATCGTGCAGTCGTTGCTCCGCGCATCAACCGGAAAGACTTCCTACGCAATCCTTGGCTCGACGGTGCTCTTTGTCGCGGCCCATCGACCGGAAGCGACTGCCACGCTGGTGAGCCTCGCATTGGGAGGAGCAACCCTCGGAGGCCTCTTCGCGCGCCGCAAGAGCCTGCTCGCGCCTCTCGCCATGCATGCTTGCTTCAACCTGACCGTGCTTCTCAGTGCGACGTCGCGCTTGTAGGCACCAAAGGATACTCCGTGCCTGACACGGCCAAATTGCTTGCCTGGTTCCTGCGACTCTTCGGCGGCGTCACCGCCTGCGCCATCTTCGCCACGTTGCTCCCGACCGATTGGATGGACGCTGCGCACGCCCGGCTCGGGCTCGGCTGCTTGCCGCGCGCTCCACTCACCGAATACCTGACGCGCTCAATCGCCGGCCTCTATGCGATCCACGGCGGCCTGCTGTTGCTCGCCTCGTCCGACGTCAGGCGCTACGCGCCCGTCATCACCTATCTCGCGATCGCCGACGGCCTTTTCGGCTTCGCGCTAATTGCAATCGACATCTACGCCGGACTGCCGTGGTACTGGACGTCGGCCGAGGGGCCGGGCGTGATCGTGGCCAGTGCGATCATTTTGCCGCTCCAGGCGGTCATTCGCCGAACTTCTCCCCCGCACGCGGCCGCGCGTGCTTGAGCGCCCGATCGACATCTGCTCGCCCGGTCGTATTCAGCCCGCTAGACTCTCCTCGCCAAAGCGTCGTCAGTCACAGCCAAGGATCAAACAGATGACCGGATCAACCGCGCGCACGATCTTCCTGATATCCCTCCTGGCCGCTCCGGCCGCCCTCGCCGCCGACTGGACCCAGTGGGGCGGGCCGAATCGCGACTTTAAGTCGCCGGAAAAGGGCCTGATCACCACTTGGGGCGCCGCCGGCCCACGCGTGCTTTGGAAGCGCGACCTGGGCGAGGGTTACTCCGCCGTGATCGCGGCTGATAAGCGCCTCTACACGCTCTACCGCAGCGGCGATGACGAGCACGTCGTCGCGCTCGATGCCGAATCCGGCAAGACCGTCTGGGAGCACAAATATTCCGCACCTTTGCAAGCGGCCGACGGCGCGAAATACGAGACCGGTTTTGGACGTGGGCCGAATGCCACGCCGCTGTTGGCCGGCGATCGCCTCATTACCGTCGGCTTCACGGGCAAGCTCTTCTGCCTGAACGCGGCCGACGGCAAAGTCGTCTGGTCGCACGATCTGCTGGCGGATTTCGGCGCGACGTTTCTGCAATTCGGTTATTCGGCCAGCCCACTGCTCTACAAAGACTCGCTGATCCTGCCGATCGGCGCGAAGGGCCGCAGCATCATCGCGCTGGGGTTGGCGGATGGAAAAGAGCGCTGGTCGTCGGGCGATTTTGAGAATTCTTACTCGACGCCGATTCTCGTGAACGTCGGGCCGGAAAAACACCTGACGATGGTCATGACCAAGCAGATCATCGGTGTGAACGCGGAAAACGGAAAACTCGCCTGGGCCCATCCGTATCTGAATCAGTGGGACACGCATTGCACAACCCCGGTTGATTGCGGAGAGGGTCGCGTTTTCTATCCCTCCTTCAACGGGGGCATCCTGATCGAAGTGGCGTATTCGCCCGCGGGCACCGAGACGAAAGAACTGTGGAAAACCAAGAAAATCGGCGTCGGACAGTCCAACGTGGTTTGCGTCGGCGATTATCTCTACGGCGCGAGCGGCAGTGAGCGTGCCAGCTTCTTCGCGGCCGTCAGCCTGAAGGATGGCAACGAGGCATGGCGCGAGCGTCTGCCCATGGCAAACGTCGTCTACGCCGACGGCCGGCTGTTCGCGCTCGATGAAGGCGGCGCGTTGAATCTCTTGAAAGCCACCCCGGAGAAATTCGAGGTCACGGCGAAGGCGCCGCTGCTGGAGCGCAAGGCCTGGACCGTGCCGACGCTCGCCGATGGGCGGTTGTACATCCGCGATCAGAAACAGATCGCCGCGATTTCGCTCGTGGAGTAGGGGGGAGTTCGTGCAGTCAGACGAACGTTCGCCGGCGGGGACGCCGTTCACCTATCGCCGCATGGTGCACTTCGCCGAAACCGACATGGCCGGCGTGATGCACTTTTCCAACTACTTCCGGCTGATGGAGGAGTGCGAACACGCTTGGTGGCGCTCCATCGGACTGACGGTCTACATGACCAGCGGCCCAAAGCTGAGCTGGCCGCGCGTGTCGGTGTCGTGCGACTACTCGGCTCCCGCCCGTCTCGAAGAATTGCTGGATCTCACGCTGAGCGTGACGGCGCTGGGTGAAAAATCAGTCGAGTTCCGCATCGAATTCCTGCGCGAAGGCAAGCGCATCGCCGCCGGCCGCATGAAAGTCGTCTGCTGCACGATGCACGAAGGGCGATTTGGACCGGTGCCGATACCGGCGGATATCCGCGAGAAAATCGCAGGCGCGCAGACGTAGCGAATCGCGATCGGCGCCGCTTAGCCGCTGACCGATCGATGCCTTGTATGTGCGAAGTAGTCAATGACCCGTGTGACCAAAGCCGCCCGCGCTGCGCTGGGTTTCGGACAGTTCGGCAACGATTTCCACCTTGGCGTGTTCAAAGCGCGCGATCACGAGCTGCGCGAAGCGCATTCCGCGCGTGATCGTGAACGGCGCGCGTGAAACGTTTCCGACGATGACCTGCAACTCGCCGCGATAATCAGCGTCGATCGTCCCCGGGGCGTTGGGGAGCATCAGGCCCAGCTTGAGTGCCAGGCCGCTGCGCGCCCGTACCTGCCCCTCGCAGCCCGGCGGAATCTCGACAAATAATCCCGTGGGAATCAGGCAAATCTGCCCCGGTTCGACCACGATCGGCTCGTCATTGGCGGCATGCAGGTCGAGGCCGGCCGCCTGTGCGGTCTGGTAGGCGGGGAGGGGTAGGTCCTCCGTTCCAGGGCGGCGGCGGATGTTCAGCGTCACGCTCATCGCGTTGCTCCAGGAAGCCGATGCTGATCGCGGGCTCTGGTTGAGACTACCGCGAACTTGTGACTTGCGAGCGCTGCGTCGTCAAAGTCCATCCGTGATTCCCTCCAAGATCTCAGTCGAGCCGCCCTGTACGAACTGCCGAAGCCGTTCGCCAACGGCCTTTTCACTGATCGCTCCGGATTTGCGCCAAAGAAATAACGCGCGCGGAGACGCCTCGCCAGCCGTTCGGAAGAGCACGAAATCCGCCGCATATTGGTTCGCAAGCGTTCGCGCGCGCAACGCCTGCTGCCACGCCTGAAACCGCTTCGCGAATGCCGCGCGCGCCTTGGAAGTGTCGAGCGGCTCATTGAGCAGCAACGTCGCGGCCACCGTCGGCACGATCCCGTGTTCGACAAACCATTCGGGCTCGACCCATTTGTCATGCCCCGGAGAACGCGGCCGCTCGTCCGGCGCGATTGAGCGACGCGCGACGATCGGCGTTACCAGCCCGACTTGATCGTAGATGAAACGATCGGAGTAGTAACCAACGGCGCCGATGGCCGCCTCCACGATCGAGTCCCCGGGATCGGTGACTCGGCTCAGCACGCGTCCCATCGTCGCGAACTCGGCGGCATTTTTCTTCTGAAAGCGCCATTGATCGATTTCACTTCGGAATTCACTGGAATTCAGGCGAAAGTGGAGCGCAGCGCGCAGATTCTCAGGCACCACGTGCAAATCCCAAAGCGGCGCGATGTTCAGCCCGAGACACGCAATCCCGACTCCGCCCAACGCCGCACGCTGAGCCGTGTTCGCGGCCTGGTTCCAGGCGACATGGGAGAGGACCGCCATCAGAATGGCAGCCGGCGCCATCATCGGCACAAGGAAACGGCCGAACGCCATGAAGTCTCCACCGACGACGACGGAATAGATCGGAACGGCCCACACGAGCGCCACAAACGGAACGATTCGTCGCCAATCGAAGCGCCGCAGTGCCACGATCGTTGCCGGCAGAGCGAGAAACAGCGGCAACTGGGTGAGCCACATCGTGCCGATGTAGTAGAGTCCTTTCTTGAGCCGCAGGAGGTCGAGGCCGCCCTTGGCGACGGCCGTATTGGCGATCCACTCGCCATAGATCCAATGTCGCCACACGAGAAAGGCGGCAAACGCAGCGAGAGCCGGAGCCAACGCGATTAGCGTGCGCGCACGCCAGTTTCGCGTTTCACGTTCGTGGCTCACAAAGTACACCGCGAGAGCGAACAGAACCCACGCGATTCCTTCGACACGAATCAGCGTCACTCCGGCCGCGCAAAGGCCTGCGGCGACTGCCGCCCCGCGGGAGCGGCCGCACCAGAGGCGCTCGCACGTGAGGAATAACAACAACGCGAACGGCATCGTCTCCAAGCCCCCGGTCGCCCAGATCACCATCGATGGATTCGTGGCGAGCAACAGTGCGCCAAATGTCGCGGAGAAGGGGGGCGCGAAGCGACGCATGACGAAGTACGCGCAGAAAACAAGAATCGTGCCGCAAATCGTGCTGATCGCGGGCGCAGCTGTGAGCGGAGAAACTCCAAATCGCATCAGCAGGGACAGCAGGGCCATCCATAGAAAATTGCTGTAGCCCTCAACCGGCGGCGATTCGCCGGGGTTGAAGACGGGGCCCAATCCCGCCTGCCAGTTTCTCGCGTAACGAAACGAGATGAGCGCATCATCGCAGATGAACCAGAACGCACCCGCCAGCACCGCGAAAGCCGCCACGGCGCCCCAGGGCAGAACAAAATCCAGGAATGACCGTGCGGGCGGCAGCGGTGAGCGCGCGAGTCCCGGTTCGGCGTTGATGTTCATTTCCGCTTGAGTACTTCTCTCGCAGTTGAAATCCGCGGATCACGATTCGCGCGATCATCAACCGTCGGACTCAGGCGGAAATGATAGAGGCGGTCAACTGCCGTCGGACGAATCCGCGATCGCGCCGGCCAGATCGAGCGAACCGAAGATGATGTCGAAAACCTGTGCCGACGCCTTGGGCGTGAGCGGCACACCGATGACGAAGGCCGCGGCGATGGCGGCCAGGATACGAAACCGATCCAGAATCATTCAGCGTTCCCCCAGTTAGGTCAGTCGTTTTGACCCGCGATTGCGGAAGAGGATAGCGTCCTGACGGACCTTGAGGCGGAATTCGGGCTAGCGCCGCATGGCAACCAGGATCGCCTTCTCGGGCTGATGGGCTGCCATCACGTAGAACAGAACCCCAATCGCGCCGGCCAGCCAGTAATCCCGGGGGGCGATCCACCACCATGCCTGTCGGTGCCACTCGATGAATTGCGGGCGAAAGCGGCGTACGCCGTAGTGCGGGTTCAGGACGAACCAGAGGAAGTCCTCGACCACCCAGAAGAGCAGAATGAATGAAACCGCCTTCAGCTCACCCAGCTTCGACCAGGGCAGGCCAAACGCGAACGGCAGGTGGGCCACCAGCGCGATGAACAGCAGGATGTACAGGTGATAACCCGTCAGCGGGCGACCCGGAAACAGCCGGTTCAGCCAGGTGTTCCGCAGCCGCCAAGTCGGCAGATTCGCCGCCCAGCCGGCCGGTCCTTCGATCTGGATTTCCAGTTTCGCGAAGCACGCAGCGGCGGCGAAAAGTGCGCCAAAAAAGAGAACGTGTTCCATCGCACAACATGTTATCGCCAGATTGCCGGCCGCGCGAGAGCCGGGAACGAGCGCGGCGGGCGAATTTCCGCAGCTCTGCCACGGGGCGGGTTATGATCCCTCGCGGAGGCTTTTTCGTGAGCCTGATCAGCCTGCCAAACAACACAGACACGGGCGCGGATCGCCGCGCCCTCCCTATTGCCGACGGGCGGCCGGCCGAGGCCCTGGGCCCGCGCGATATTCGCTTTGTGCGCACGCTCCGCATCAGCGTGACGGATCACTGCAATTTCCGCTGCGTCTATTGCATGCCGCACGAGGGTGTGGAGTGGCTGGCACGGCCCGAGCTTCTGACGTACGAGGAAATCAGGCAGGTCGCCGAGGCGGGCCGCGCGCTCGGGGTGACGAAGTTAAAGCTGACCGGCGGCGAGCCGGTGCTGCGGCGCGAGTTGCCGACGCTGGTTCGGATGCTGCGCTCGCTTCCCGGCTGCGGCGAGATTTCGTTGACCACCAATGGACACTTGCTGGCCGAGATGGCGAACGATCTCGCGGTCGCCGGTCTCGACCGCGTGACTGTCAGCCTCGACACGCTTCAGGACGATCGCTTCCGCCGAATTACGCGCACGGGCGATCTGGCGCGCGTCTGGCAGGGGATTGAGAGCGCCGAGGCGGCCGGGCTGGGGCCGGCAAAGCTCAACGTCGTCGTAATGCGTGATTTCAATCTCGACGAGTTACCCGATTTGGCGGCACTGACGCTGCAGCAGCCGCGCACCGTGCGCTTTATCGAATTCATGCCGCTGGCGGATTCGCAGCTTCGCGGGCGCGAGGATCAGTTCGTGCCCTTCGACGAGATGCGCAGTGCGATCGAGCGAGTTCATGGCCCGATGCAGGAAGCGGAGCGCGACGTAGGGCACGGTCCGGCGCGCGTTTTCCGGCTGGCGGGGGCGCGCGGCCGGCTCGGTTTCATCCACGCCATGTCCGCCCCGTTCTGCGCGACGTGCAATCGTCTGCGCCTCACGTCGGAAGGGCTGCTTAGAAGCTGCCTCTTTGACGGCGGAGAAGTCGACACGCGCGCATTCCTGCGGCCCGATCTCCAGCCCGCGGCGCTGCGGAGCGCCTTCACCGACTGCCTGAAGTTCAAACCCGATGTGCATCAGCCTTACGGAAACCGGCAGATGAGCCGCATCGGCGGATAGCTATTTCTTGTTCTCGTAATACTGCTGGTTGAGCCGGACGAAGTGCTGCCACTTCGGCGGAACGTCGGCTTCCGGAAAGATCGCCGAAACGGGGCACTCGTCGACGCAGAGGCCGCAGTCGATGCACGTTTCCGGGTCGATGTAGAGCTGCTCAGCCGTCTCGAAGTCGGGCTCGTCCTTGCGCGGGTGGATGCAGTCGACCGGGCACACGTCCACGCAGGCGGCGTCCTTGGTCTTGATGCACGGCTCGGTGATGTAATGCGACACGAATTCACTCCCAACCAGGAGCGGCGTCTTCCGTGCGCCGCAAAGCGCGAAATATACCGCCGGCCGCGGTTATCCGCAGCGGATCGCCCCGCCGCGCCCGCGCCGCTATTCTCCTGCCCATGCCGCGCGACCCGTCCATCAAACGAGTGCTCATCATCGGCTCCGGACCCATTGTCATCGGCCAAGCCTGCGAGTTCGATTACTCCGGCACGCAGGCCTGCCGTGCCCTGCGCGAGGAAGGTATCGAAGTCGTCCTGCTGAACAGTAACCCGGCCACGATCATGACCGATCCGGAGTTGGCCGACCGCACCTACGTCGAGCCGATCAGCCCGGCGACGTTGGATCAGATTCTCGCCAGTGAAGCGGCACGCGGCCGGCCGATCGATTGCGTATTGCCGACGCTTGGCGGTCAGACCGGCCTGAATTGCGCGGTCGACGCGTTCGATGCGGGCATCCTCACGCGGCACAACGTGCGAATGATCGGCGCGAATCGCGAGACGATTCGCCGCGCCGAGGATCGCCAGACGTTCAAAGAGACGATGATCGCGGCCGGCGTGGACGTACCGCGGTCGGGCATCGCACACACCTACGAAGAAGCGTTGCAGGTTCTGGAACAGATCGGGTTGCCGCTCGTGATCCGGCCGGGCTACACGCTGGGCGGCAGCGGAGGCGGCATGGCCCACACGCGCGAGCAGTTCGAGCATTACGCGCGAGACGGCTTGCGTCAGTCGCCAATCAGCCAGGTGCTCATCGAGGAAGACCTGACCGGCTGGAAAGAATTTGAACTCTAAATGATGCGCGACCGCGACGACAACGTCGTGGTGGTCTGCTCGATCGAGAATCTCGATCCGATGGGCGTCCACACCGGCGATTCGATCACGGTGGCGCCCGCGTTGACGCTGACTGACAAGGAATATCAGCGAATGCGCGACGCGGCGATCGCGATCATTCGCGCCGTCGGCGTCGAAACGGGCGGCTCGAACATCCAGTTCGCGGTCGATCCCGTCGGCGGCCGCATGGTCGTGATCGAGATGAACCCGCGCGTCTCTCGCAGCAGCGCGTTGGCGAGCAAGGCCACCGGCTTTCCGATCGCCAAGATCGCCACCAAGCTCGCGATCGGCTACACGCTGGCCGAGATTCGCAATGACATCACCCGCGAGACGCCCGCGTGCTTCGAGCCGGCCATCGACTACGTCGTCGTGAAAATGCCGCGCTTCGCGTTCGAAAAATTTCCGGAAGCCGACGAGACGCTTACCACGAGCATGAAGAGCGTCGGCGAAGCGATGGCGATCGGCCGCACGTTCAAGGAAGCCCTGCAAAAGTGCATCCGCTCGATGGAGATCAAGCGCCACGGGTACGGGCTGCACAGTGAAGACCGCTGGTTGCAGACGGTTTTTGGGCCGAGTGATTCGTCGGGAGACACGTGGATCAACGCGGACGGCATGGATGCCGATGCGACTTCCCAGCCGTTCGCGGGAACATTGCTCGGCGAAGCGCCCGGCGACACGCGCGAAGAGCAGTCGCGCCGCTGGCCGATTCCCGAGGACGTGCTGGTCAAGAAAATCAGCACGCCCTGTCAGGGCCGGCTCTATTACATTCGCTATGCGTTCAAACACGGCTGGAGCGTCGAGCGCGTCCAGCATCTCTCGCGGATCGATCCGTGGTTCCTGGACCAGCTACAACAACTGGTCGAGTTTGAGACGCGCTTGTCCGACATCACCGTGCGTTCCGGGGCTGCGTTCCGCATGACGACCGAACTGGCCGACATTTACAGCCAGGCGCGCGCCTGGGGATACAGCGATACCCAGCTGAAAAACGTCTGGCGCATCGAACAGTCGACGCTAGACCGCATCAAGTCGCAGCTCGATCGGCCGAAATTCAAGCTCGTCGATACCTGCGCCGCGGAATTCGAGGCCTACACGCCGTACTACTACTCGACGCACGAAGCGCCGGTCGCGCAGCTCGTGCGGAGTCCGGCGGCCGTCGCGGAATTGCGCTCGCGCCAACATTCTCGCGTGCGCGGCGAACCGGGCGAAGCGCTGCGGGCGCTCGCGATCGAAGGAGCCAATCGCTACAAGGTCGTCGATAACGAACACCTGCTCGTCGAGACATTCGACGATGAACTGCGCATGACCGGCCGGCCGAAAGTGATCGTTCTGGGCGGCGGCCCGAATCGCATCGGACAGGGCATCGAATTTGACTACTGCTGCGTGCACGCTTCGATGGCGGCGCGTGCGCTGGGCTTCGAGACCGTGATGATCAACTCGAATCCCGAAACGGTCAGCACGGATTACGACACGAGCGATCTGCTGTTCTTCGAGCCGCTGACGCACGAAGACGTGTTCAACATCTGCCAGCGGCTCAACGGCCGGTCGTTTTCGCGAGGCAATCGCGATCCCGAAGCGCGCAGCGGTGACGTGCTGGGCGTAATCGTGCAGTTCGGCGGCCAGACGCCGCTCAATCTCGCTGCCGGCCTGCGCGACGTGGGTGTGCCGATCCTCGGCACTTCGCCCGAGAGCATTCACCTCGCCGAAGACCGCGAACAGTTTCAGCGAATCTTGCGCGAGCTCGGACTGCGTCAGCCGCCGAACGGCGTCGCGTATTCGCGGGCCGAGGCCGCCAGCGTGGCCGAGAAACTCGGGTATCCGATCCTGGTGCGCCCGTCCTATGTGCTCGGCGGCCGCGGCATGCAGGTCTGTAACAACGCGGGCGACCTGATGCGGTACATCGACGGCGCGCTGCATGCGACCGATCGAGAAGTCAGCGTTGATGCGCAACATCCGATTCTGATCGAGAAGTTTCTGCTCGACGCGATCGAGGTCGACGTCGATGCGGTCAGCGACTACGGCCTGTCCCAGGCGCAGCGCGAGGGCGGCGGGCGCTGCGACATCTGCGGCATCATGGAACACATCGAGGAAGCCGGAATTCACTCCGGCGACTCCTGCTGCGTGCTGCCGCCGCATTCGCTGTCGCCGGCGCTGGTCGATGAAATCGGATACCAGGTGAAGCTGCTCGCTCGGAGACTCAGCGTCTGCGGATTGATGAATGTGCAACTCGCCGTACAGGGCCGCACGGTCTACGTGATCGAAGTGAATCCGCGGGCCAGCCGGACGATTCCATTCGTCAGCAAGGCGACCGGCATCCCGTGGGCGAAGGTCGCGACGAATGTCATGCTCGGCCGGCCGCTCGACGAACTCGCCATCAGCCGCCGGAGTGACGACCGTCTGCATTGCCTGCACATCGCCGGGGCTACCCCCGTCTTTCCGTTCAAGAAATTCCGGGGTGTGGATTTCGTGCTCGGACCCGAGATGCGCAGCACGGGCGAAGTCATGGGCATCGACGCGAGCTACCCGCTGGCATACGCGAAGCGATGCTCGCCGCGGGCGCAATGGAAGTTAATTCACCAGCGGACGCGTGCTCGTCAGCGTAAACGATCCGGACAAGGGGAAGTGGTCGTGCCTCGACGCGCGCGAATTGCACGAACTCGGCTTGAGATTTACTCGACGATTCGTACGCGGCAGGTGCTCGAGGAGCATGGCGTGCCGGCCCAGCTCGTGAGCAAGCATGACGGACGCGGCGCCCCGTTCCTGGTGGACATGATTCGCGAGCGACAACTCGACTTGCTGATTAACACGCCCATTCACACGGGCAGTGCGACCGAAGAGGGCCGCTGGCGGGCGCTGAGTATTCAGGTCGGCATTCCGCTGATTACATCGCTCGCGGCCGCGCGGGCGGCGGTGGGGGCGATTCGCGCCCTGCGCGGCAATGCTCTGCGGCCCAAAGCGCTGCAAGACTACCTGGCCTAGGCCGGCGCGTCGGAAAGGGATCATGTCCGAGTTCTGGTCCGGCAAGCACGTCATCATCACCGGCGCCTCGAGCGGCATCGGCCATGCGATCGCGTCGCTCATGGCGTCGCGCGGAGCGCGCGTCGGGCTGCTCGCGCGCGATGCAAGCAAGCTGCACGAGTTCGCGTCGAGCCTCGAGAAGGCCGGCCGGTCTGCAGCCTATGCGCCGGCCGATGTTTCAGACGCGCGCGCTACGGAGCAGGCGATTCGTACCCTCGAATCAAGATTCGGGCCGCCCGATGTCGTGATCGCAAACGCCGGAATCCATCGCTTTTCGCGCGGGGACCAATTCGTTACGTCTGATGCTGCTGACGTGATCCGGACGAATGTCCTGGGCGTAATTCACACCCTGGGCCCGGTTCTTCCGGGAATGGTGGCGCGGAAGCGCGGCCACATTGCTGCTGTGGCCAGCATCGCCGCTGCGATCGGTCTGCCCCGGATCGGCGCTTATTCGGCGAGCAAGGCGGCGGTCGTGACGCTGCTCGAAGGCCTCCGCGTCGATCTGAGTCCATATGGCATTCGCGTCACGGCGATTTGCCCCGGATTCACGGATACGCCGCTGATCCGCACGCACAACCCGGGCGTCCTCAAGGGCGTAATGTCGGCCGAGTATGTCGCCCAGCGCGCGGCGGATGCGATCGAACGCGGCAAAGCCGAAGTCTGGTTCCCGTGGAAGCTGCGGATGCTCGCGCGGCTGGCGTCGGCGCTACCCGCCGGAGCTTATGCGCGCCTGACGCGGCTGCTGCCCGATCGCATGGAAGGGCAGACGCCGCAAAGGCGCGCCGACGCGCACTCCTGATTTTTCAGCCTGAAAGCACTACGCCGTGCCGGCCGCCACTGCCAGGGCCGATTGATTTCCGCGATCGGTGAGGGTCGACGTGACGACGCGAACGTTTCGCGCCGAATGCGCGATCGCTTCGTCATCGAGCACGCGCCGCGCGATGGGAATGAAGAGGTCGGGATGTGCCGTGCCGATCGTGCCGAGTACGATCACATCCGGATTCAGCAGGTCCGTCAGCAGCGCCAGCAAACGTCCCAATTCATGCGCACAGCGATCGGTGACGCGCCGCGCTGCCGAATCCCCGCTCTCCGCGGCCGCACAAAGCGCTTCGACCGTGAGCCCTCCGCGAGAAGTGACTTCCGGCGAATCGAGCGCCGTCTTTTCACCCGCCTGCCGACAAAGCAGAACCTCGGCCTGGGCCACTTGCAGCATGCCCGGTCCGCTCAGGTAACCCTCGACGCTGCCGCGCTTGGCGAAGCCGACCGGGCCGTCGTCGCGCAAGCGAATGTGCCCGATCTCGCCCGCGAGACCGAGCGGCCCTTCGAACAATCGCCCATTGACGATCAGCCCGGCGCCCATGCCCGTGGACATCGTTAGATACACGGCCGTGTTTGCACCGCGGGCCGCGCCCCAGCGCCACTCCGCCAGAGCGGTGGCATTGGCGTCGTTCATCAAAGTTACGGGAATCGACTTCCCGCAGCGCGCCGCCAGCCGCGCGGACAGGAAATCCCGAAGCGGGAAGAAATGCCAGAGCGGCATGTTCGGCGGTTCCAGAAAACGCCAGGTGCGGTAGTCGAGCGGCCCAGGGCAAGCGGCCCCGAGTGCGATGATCTGGGAGTGCGGGAATTGCTGCGCGAGTGCCAGCAGCCGATCCAGGCACGCATCCAGCGTCGACTCCGGAGCAGCCGCTGCGCCGGTCGGAATTCGATCGCGCGCCAGGACGCGGCCCGAGGCGTCGCCGACACAGAAGCCGATTTTCGTCCCGCCGATGTCGAGTCCCAGGAGCAGATCGGATTCGTTTGGCATTTCGCGGCGAATCTTATCGCCTTCCTATTCCACATTCCGACGTGCGCGGTTCGGATCAGAAGGGAGTGCGACCAAGAAACGAGCCGGG
>JBGAJB010000423.1:0-2081 GCA_044225155.1 Phycisphaerae bacterium
CACGCCGGGAAATCCGCCGACGTATTCGGCCCAGGCCGTGCTCGGCGGACGGCGCAGTCAGTACGACATCTGGGAAAACCCGCTCCGGGATCGAAAGTTCTTCGTCGGTCGGCCGGTGATCTACATTGGCAGCAATACGCCGGAAATCTCCGGTCGCGATGGGCGACCCGGCGCACTGCGCGATCCACAGCAAGCACGGCTCGTCGAGTATCGCGAGGGAGGTTACCGACTCGCCGTCTGGGCCATCTGGCGCAGCGCGGAGTACTTGGGATTTGAGTCCGGGGCGGCCAACAAGTATTAACGCAATGTAAGCGGCGGCTTTATGCATGATGCGTAGACTGCCCGCCATGTCGAGCACCCGGGTCGTGGACGGCGTGTCCGGATCGACCGAACCTCTCCCCCGAAAGTCACACTCGATCTGGTCGTCGCCGCGCGGCATTTCGCTGACGCTCATTCTGGCACTCATTGTGGCGGGTTGGTTTGGCGTCGACGATTGGTTCTATCACACCGTCTCGCTGCGAACGAACACGCCCGATCCGATCGACATGGATTTCTACTCACGCACACGCGCGTTCTGGGAGTTGATGCGCGAGTTCGGTTCGCCGATCGGCGGTGTGATCGCGTTCGTGGCGATCGGGCTGCTCCATTCGGGACGTTGGCGGGCCGCGCTATGTGCGGCGATCGCCGTTCTACCCGTCGATCTGCTCGCGTTTGTGCTGCAAGGCGCGATCGGGCGCGTGCGTCCGAATCAGGCCGGCTCATCGCACGAATTTCTTTCGCACCTCAGCGGGCTCTGGGGCAACACGCCGACCAGCTTTCCCTCCGGCGAAGCCACCGCCGCTTTCACGCTGGCCACGGTATTGGCCGTGCTTTTCCCGCGCGGGTCACTGCTGTTTTTCGCGTTGGCGTTTCTCACCGGTGTTTCGCGCCTGCTGCACGGCGCGCATTACGTCGGTGACGTCGCGGCCGGTGCGTTTCTGGCGATTGCGCTGGCACCGCCCCTTCTGCACCGCGTCCTGCATGCGTCTTCTTTGAGCGCTCCGGATTCGGTCGCGCCGCGCACGTTCTGACCTGACGGAGTGGCGGGGCGTTAGTGCTGTGAGCGGCGCGCGAGGCCGATAAACTGCCCCAATGGCCGCTTCTCCCGCCGCGTCACTGGCCCGCGAACCGGAGCGTTTCGCCTATATCGACGCGCTGCGCGGCATCGCGATCCTGCTGGTGATCGTCGTCCACGGGCAGCAGCGCTGCGATGTTTCGCAGCTTCCCGCGTGGCTCGTGACGCTCTGCAACAGTGGGGCGCGGGGCGTGCAGCTCTTCTACGTCGTAAGTGCTTTCACGCTCTTTCACTCCCTCCACGAGCGCGCCCGCCGCGAGCGCCGGCCGATCGCGAACTTCTTTATTCGCCGGTTTTTCCGCATCGCGCCCCTGTTCTGGCTGGCGATGGCGTTTTTTCTGTGGCATGACGGACGCGGGCCGCGCTATTTTCTGGGCGATGCGGAGCGCGTCTCCGACGCGAACATCGCCGCCACTGCGCTCTTCGTGAACGGCTGGAATCCCTATTGGATCACGAGCATCGTGCCGGGCGGCTGGTCAGTCGCGATCGAGATGACTTTCTACCTGACGATCCCGCTCTGGTACTTCCTGATTCGTAGCGGTCGGGCGGCCTGGGTTTTTGCGCTGGTCGGCACGCTGGCGGCCGTCCTGCTTAACCGATGGTTGCTGGCGTATCCGTGGATTTTGTATCAGCCGCTCTGGTACAACTTCGTGCAGCTCTGGTTCTTCAACCAGCTTCCGGCATTTTTTCTGGGCATTGTTACTTACTTTCTGCTGCACTCGCATTTGCACGCGTCTGACGGTGAGGCCGACCCGCGCGCTGATTGGCGGCGCGACGGACTGCTCATGATCGCCGCGTCCGTTGTGCTCTTTCCACTCCTGGCGTTCGAGACGACTTCGGTCATTCCCACGCCGGCGACCTATGGGCTCATCTTTCTCTTGCTCGTCGTGGGCTTGGCCCGTTTTCCCCTGCGCTTTTTCGTCAATCCACTGTTTCGTTTTTTCGGAATGATCAGCTACAGCGCCTA
>JBGAJB010000058.1:0-16359 GCA_044225155.1 Phycisphaerae bacterium
AACAGCGCCGATTTTCCGGTGACCGTGCAATTGTTCTACTCGGATCAGCAGGAAGTCACCGAAGAGCTGCTCAAGAGCCTGGGCACCGAGGTAAACGTCGCGCTCCAGCCGCAGGAGACGTTCCCGATCGCACGCGATTGCGACAACCTCCAGGCCGTGATCATCGCGGATTCGGAGTTGCAGGTGATCGGCGGCATCGGACCGAATGCAAGTACGCGCGTTTATCGCGACGGTGATGATTTCAACTGTGGCGACACGGTGATCTTCACCTTTTCGCAGGACAATCTGGGTACGCAGCTCGACATCAGTTTTAGCGAACAGGCGAATTGAGACCCGAACCGCGTGCCCAGATCTGAGTGACCTGGGTGGGCGAAGCGCTCGCGTCGTACGGCACGGCGTCAGCCTCACCCACCCGGCAATCGCGGCCGCACATGGAAGTGGGCGGGGATCCCTGAAAACGCCACCCAGACCGTGTGCGTTTCACCGAACCCCGCTTACCTCCGTGTGCGGTCGCGTTTTTTTTGCGAACGCGCTTCTGATCACGAAGAACTTGGTTGGCGCTCTACGCCTCGACAATGCCGAGTTGCGGCCAAGTCTTCCAGCGGCCGCGCGTGAAATCGGGAATATCGATCGGACGGCTGCGATTCTTGACCGAGCGCTCCGTCAATTCGCAGAGCACGCTCCACGCGGCCGCGTCGTAGACGTTCATGTCGGTCGGCTCGCCCTTCAGCAGGCACTGCACGATGCGATAGTTCTCCAGATAGTCCATGCCGCCGTGTCCGCCGGACGCCTTTTTCACGACGTCCGACTTCCAGAGCGGATGCTCGTACTTTTCGAGCCACGCTTCGTCCTTGTCCCACTCGTGCTCTTTGGTGGTGCCCTCGATGTGGATGCGCGGCGGATAGTCCATCATCACGCCGCGCGTGCCTTGGACCATGTTGATGCGGCTGTAGGGGCGCGGCAGATTCGTGTCGTGCACGACGTAGATCGTGCGGCCCTTCACGGTCTGGATCATCGTCGTATTCACGTCGCCCAGGACGTAGTTCTCGTTGCGGCGCGGATCGTCGCTCTTCAGCTTCTCCTGCTGCCAGAGCTGGAGGCCGCGCGAAGGGCTGCTCATCGAGACAAGAAACTCGAACTGATCGCCGCGATTGATATCCATGTAATGCGCGACCGGGCCGAGGCCGTGCGTCGGATAAAGATTGCCGTTGTGTTTCTCAGACCACGCGCGGCGCCAGAGACCTTCGCCGCCGGTCGAGAACTTCACGCCGCGCAGATCATGCAGGTAGCCGCACTCGGCGTGCAGCACCTCGCCCAGCAGGCCCTTGCGGATGATGTTCAGGAAGAGCATCTCCGCCCGGTCATAGCAGCAGTTCTCGAGCATGATGCAGTGCTTGCCGAGTTTCTCGGAGTGCTCAACGAGCGCCCAACAGCCTTCCTCGGTTTGCGACGCGGGAACCTCGGTGACGGCGTGCTTGCCGGCGTTCATGGCCGCGAGGCAGACGGGAACGTGCAATTCCCACGGCGTCGCGGTGTAAACAACGTCGCAATCGACCGACTCGCACAGCCGTTTGTAATCCTCGGGGCTTTTGTCAAAGCCGGCTGGTCGCTTGAAACCGGCGTCTTCAACAACCTTCTGCGCGGCCGCAACTTTCTCCGGCACGAGGTCGCAGATGGCGACGATCTCCGCGCCGGGGACTTTCGTGAGCTGTGCGACGTGATTGCTGCCCATGCCGCCGACGCCGACAAAGCCGATGCGAACCTTCTGCAGCGGGGGCGAGCGAAAGGGCTGCTCGGGCGCCGGGCCGAGTTGCGGCGCGGATTTCTCCGCGGTCTGCGCCGCCGCGGAGGCCATGCCCAGGAGGGCTCCCGCGCCGGTCGCGGCGGCGGTTAGCGCGAGGAATTCGCGGCGTGAATTGGCTGGGATACGCGAAATGTCGACGTGGGATGACATGCTTGACCTCCGTCCCGTGAAATTCATTGCGCTCGCGCGCGTCGAGGCGCGCAGTGTATCACGCGAATTCCATCGTGCTGATTCAGGGCGTCGCATGCGCCCAGCGGAGCGCTGCCCGAAGTCCCTCGGTTCAATTTTCGCCGGATTCGGGCTACGCTCTCGCGCTTGGCGGAGTTCACAACGGGGAGTGAAACATGGGCAAGCCGCAGGTGGCGATGGAAATCGGTCGGGGAAATGAGACGTGGGGCACGGTCGTGCTGGAGCTGGACGAGGCGGAAGCGCCGGCGACCGTCGCGAATTTTCTGCAGTACGCGGATGAGGGCTACTTCGACGGCACGATCTTCCATCGCGTGATCGGGCACTTCATGATTCAGGGCGGCGGCTATACCGCGCCTGAGCAAACGAAACGCACCGGTCTGCGGGCGCCGATTAAGAACGAAGCCGCCAACGGATTGAAGAACAAGTCGGGAACGGTCGCGATGGCGCGGACGAACGACCCGCATTCGGCAACCTCGCAGTTCTTCATCAATGTGGCTGACAATGATTTCCTCGACCATCCCGGCCACGACGGTTGGGGCTATTGCGTGTTTGGCCGCGTGGTGAAGGGCGGCGAAGTGGTGGATCGGATCCGCCAGGTGCCGACGCAAACAAATCGCGCCATGGGCGAGAAATCGCAGCCCGTGGATCCGCCGGTGATTCGATCGGCGCGGCGCGTAAAAGCTGTTTAGCGCGGGATTGGATTCCTCCATCTTGGATTTCGGATTGGGAACCGCGGGTTCCTCCATCGATGAGAAACGGGCGTGGCTGGACGCGCGCCGGACCGAGACGCTGGCGCTCCGCGCCGAGTGGGGCGGGCGCGAGGCGCTCTGGTCGTGGCTGCGCCTGGGAATCTTCATCGCGCTGCTGCCCGCGTGGCTGATTCTCGGTGGGCATTTATTCTTTGCGCTGCTGGCAAGCGCATTCATCCTCTGCCTATTCCTTTTCAGCGTCGCGAAGCACCAGACGGCGCTGCGGCAGCGCGAGCGGTTCGAACGCCGACTCATGGTGATCGATGAAGCCTTGCAGCGCATCGGCGGGGCCGTCGTCTGCCTGCGCGACTTTCGCCGCCCGCCGGACGACGATTCGCCCTATGAGCAACTCGGCACGCTCGAACCCGCCAGCGCACACTGGGCGCTGTCGGATCAGGAGCGTGACGATCTGGATCTTTTTTCCGGGCCGGTGGGAATCTTCGGTCTGCTGAACCGAACTTCAACGTATCTCGGAGCGCGCCGGCTGCGCGATTGGGTGGAAAACCCGTTGCTCTCGGCGGAGGCAATCCGGGCGCGTCAGGCGCGCATCGCCGCGCTCACAAACGAGCCGGAATCACGCGTAACAGCGATGGGCGGCGTGGCCGCGCTGCGACGGGAAGATCGGCGACTGGCGCAACTGCTGCGCGCCGTCGGCGGCGTCGAACTACTCCGCTTGCCGGTTCCCATTCAACTCATCCGCGTCTGGTCAGTCGTCAGCTTGATTGTGCTGATTACAGGCCTGGCGCTGCTGCCGGGCGCGACCGGGATGTCATTGTTGATGGGACTTCTGGTCATCAACGGAGCCAGCATGGCTTCGCTGCGTGCGGAGACCGGCCCGCGACTGGAAATCTGGCGCGACACAGCGTGGGCAGCGCGCGGCTTTCGCGCCGCCGTTGACGCGGTGGGGGAGTCGCTTCGGTCATGCAACCCCCTGGCGGAATGGCGAAGTGCGATTTGCGGGCCGGATATCGAAGTAAAGGGTAGTGAGGGCACGCAGGTCAGCACATACCACGCAAACCTGCTCGGACGAATCGAGCGTCTCATCGGCTGGACGGAGTCGGGCGGGCCCGTTCATCTCACGTTGAACGTCATCGTCTTTCTGGATGTCCACATCGCGGATGCGCTCGGGCGGGTAATCGCACCGCAACGTGACGCACTGCTGCGGGCGGCCGGCGCGCTCGCCGACGTCGAAGCGTGCGCGGCGCTGGCGTGTTTCAGTTGGGAACAGCCGGTGACCTGCGTTCCGGAGCCCATCACCGAGGATGCCATTCGCATTCAGGATGGGCGACATCCACTCGTCGATCCGGCCCGCTGTGTCGGGAACGAAGTGACGCTCGGCAGCCCGGCGCGTCTCTGGGTCATCACCGGCTCGAACATGGCCGGCAAGAGCACTTTCCTGCGCATGGTCGGCGTCAACACCTTGCTCGCGCAAATCGGATGCCGGGCTGCGGCGGGAAACATGGCATGGCGCCCCGTGCGGATGATCACGGACCTGCGGACACGCGACAGCCTGGCGGCGGGCGAAAGCTACTTCCTGGCGGAAGTGCGCCATTTGCGGCGGTTGCTCGTGTCTGCGGACGGAACGGCGCGCGCCGCCGAAAATGAAGCGCCGGTGCTGGGACTGATCGATGAGCCGTTTCGCGGGACGAATTCGCAGGATCAGTCGGCCGCAAGCGTGGCGGTGGTGCGCCACCTGCTCGGCGCGCGGCATTTGATCCTGCTGGCGACTCACGATCGGCATCTGACGGAGTTGGACGGCGGCACGGCCCTGCGAAATGTCCACTTTCGCGAAAATCTCGGCGCGAGCGGCATGGTCTTTGACCATCGCCTGCACGAAGGGCCGGCGACGACGCGCAACGCGCTGCGAATTCTGGAAATCGAGAAATACCCGGCCGAACTCGTGGAAGCTGCGCACGCGTGGCTGCGGGCGCAGGAGAGCGCGGGCGGCGGGCACGCTGCGAACTGACACGCCCGTTGCCGGCCGCATGAAACGCAATTCATCGCGCGCAAATGGACGATTCGCGCCAACGCGGTCAGAATGAAACGGGAGCAACGGCTGCAGTTGCTGCGCGGAGGAAATGAAACGTGATGCGATTCAAATTAATACTTACCGGCGTGCTGCTGAGCACTCTCGCCGGTTGCCAGACGACCGGCGGCACAGCCGCCCCGACGGTCGTGAAATCCAACGTGACCGGGCAGATTGACGTGGACGCGGAGCGCGCGCTGCGGGCGATGTGCGACCTGCTGAGAGCGGCCCAGACGATTCACATGGTCGCGGACAACGACTATGACGTGATCGACGGCACGGAGACGATCACGTATTCGCGCCGCACAACGATGGATCTGCGACGTCCCGACCGGATCACCGGGTTTTCCGACGGCGATCAATACAAGAAGCGTTACTGGTTTGACGGACAGCGGCTGAACATCCTCGACTTGCGTGCGAACGCCTATTCGGTAGTCGAGTCTCCGGGCACAGTCGACAATCTGATCGACACGATGAGCCAGAAGTACGGCCTGATGATGCCGCTGACCGATTTCGTTTTTTCCGATCCCTACAAGGCGCTCACGGACGAGATCAAACAGGGTCGCTATATCGGCCTGCACAAGCTCAACGGCGTGCCGTGCCACCATCTGGCGTTCGTGCAGGATGCGGTGGATTGGCAGATCTGGATCGACGCCGGCGATCATCCGTTCCCGCGGAAATTGATTGTGAATAACAAGCGGGTCCCATCCGTCCCTGTCTTCGTGGCCCATTTCGTGGAATGGGACCTGGGGAAGAGCATGCCCGACAGCGACTTCGCGTTTGAGCCGCCGGTCGGGGCGCACCAGGTGGAGATGCTTCCGGTCCGCAACTAAGTGGGCGAGGTTTCGCTGTAGGAGTCGCACATGTTTCAGGGATCAACGAACAAGCTGATGCTCATGCTCGTGACGGCCGGCACGCTGGCGCTGACGACGAGTGCGTCGGCGCAGACGGTCATCCGACGCACTCCCAGCACGAGCGGATCGACCGGTTCCGTGCGCGAGTCGCCGCGTGACAACAGTCCGCAGCGGCGGGATCGCGATGACGACACACGGCGGAATGTGCGCGACCGCAACGACAACGATCGCGAACGCGTCACGACGGTGCGGCGCTATTCGCGGCCGGGCACGGTCGTCTCGCGCTTGCCCGAGCGTCACAATCGCGTCGTGGTCAACAACCGCACCTATTACCGCGATGACGACGACAATTTCTACTCCGAGCTGCGAATCGGCGGCGGCGGGGTGAACTTCGTGCTGGCGCGTCCGCCGGTCGGAACCTACGTCTCGTATCTGCCGGAGCGCTACGAGCGTGTGGTCGTCGGTGGACGTCGTTACTACATCTATGACGACATCTACTACGATCGGCAAATCATCGACGGGCGCTCGCGCTACGTCATCATCGATCCGCCGATCGGGGCCACGATCGTCTCGCTGCCCGACGTATACACCAGCGTGATCATCGGCGGCCGTCGCTACATTCGCTGTGGCGATTGCTTCTTCCAGCCCTATCTAGACGGCGGCCGGCTCGTCTACGTGCGTGTCGAGTCGCCTGTGCGACGCTATGTGACGCTGAGCGGCACGGTGGTCTACGACCGGTTGTATGACATTCCGCGCGGCTCCGAGGCGGTGGTGCGACTGCTGCGCGTGCACAACGGCCAGTCCACCGTCGTGAGCGAACGCACGATCACGACCTACGGCGAATCGTCGATCCCGTTCGAATTCGGCTATGACGAGGACGAATACGATCCGGGTTCCGAATACATCGTGGATGCCCAAGTCGTGCATGAGGGTCGGCCCATCTATCGCACGCGCGAGCCGGTCCGCTACGAGCGCGGCCGATCAAACTTCGAGTTGACGCTCCGCGCTTCGTTCTAGCGCACGTGTCGAAACTCGCGAAATGCGTAAGCGCCCGGCCGGACTCTTCGGCCGGGCGACGCTGTTGGTGGAGATGCGCAGCATGAGGCCGCCGCGCGTACCCCGGCCGTTTCAAAGCGTGTTTGATCTGGCGCTCTGGCTGCCGGATGTGAGCCGCGAGATGGCGCTGCTCGATTCGCAGGCCGAGCGAAATGCGGCGCGCGTGCATGTCTGGCGCGTGCTGGTCCGCAGCAGACGATATTGGGTTTGGACGGCCGGCATCGGCGGGATCGCGATCATCGCGATCTTGTATGGGTATTTGCTGACGCGTCAGGTGTGTGATCTCGTCGGGTTGCGCGGCGGGGCGGCGCAGATCTATGTGTTCATGCTCTACGCCGCCGCTCTCGGCGCGGCGCTCGGCTATGGACGGAAGTTGCTGCTCCGGCGGGCCATCCATCGGACGCTGCGCAAGTATCTCTGCGAGCGCGGCCTGACGGTTTGCATGCGCTGCGGCTACGACTTGCGCGGACAGCGCGAGCAGCGTTGCCCGGAATGCGGCGCTCCCGCGCCATTGACCGCACTCCCCGACGCCTGATAATGCCTCCCGTCAGGCGCCAGCCATTGGGCACGCGCGCACGGATGCCGCGCGGGTGTGAGGTCGGTCGGGGCTCCTTTCAAGCGAGTGGAATGTCGATCATCAGACGCCACCTTGTCGCCCTGCGGGCGCTGCTCGCGAGCATCATGCTCGTTGCGGCGCTGACTCCCATGCGAGTGCTGCGGGCCGAAGACGGCGACGGCGACGCGATCCTCCTGCCGAACGCGATCAGCGACAGCGACATTGAGATGCGCGGCCGCTACGTCCGGCAATGGACGCAGGAAAACGGCACGCTGGTGCTGCTCTACAACGGGCAATTCGACCTGAAAATGGGCGCACGGCGCCTCTCCTCGGCCAATGCCGTGGTCTGGATCGAGCCGGAAGTCTCGGACGCGAAACGCAAGTACTACAACCTGACGGTCTACCTCGTCGATCAGGCGGAAGTCCGCGAGGCCGGCGGCACCGTGACGACCGACAATGTGCTGCTCGTCAGCAATCTCGCGACCTACGGCAAGAGCCGCGCGCGATCGCGCCGCGATCGAGGCCGGACAGCCGCTGGCCGGCGCGACATCCGCACCGGCGGCGCCCGTCATCGCCCGACCCGAAGAGCCGCGCCCGCCGCGCCGCGTCGAATATGTGGTGCGCGGCGGCATCGAACCGGCGCAGACGGCCGAAGGGGAGCCGGTGCAGGTGGCGAGCGGCGGCGTGTATTTCTCGCTGCGCGGCGGCGCAGACGCGGCGATGCTGGAGATTCAGGCCGATCGAGCCGTGATCTTCCTGGCCGGCGGCGAAAGCAGCGCCGTCGGCAAGCGCAAACCGCAGCCTGTGTTGCCCAGCGAAGAGTCGAGCAGCACTGCCGAGCCGGATGAAGATCAATCCGGCGACAACGCACTTCAAGCCGCCCCCAGCGAGGAGAATTCGTTACGCCGGGTCGATCAGAAACCTGTAAAGAAGCCCGAGCCGAAGTCGGGCGCCAAGCCCGCCAAGAATGGCGGCGGCGATGACGAGGAGATCCAGGTTCTCGAACGCTCGGTGAAGTCGGCCTACCTCGAAGGCGATGTCGTGCTCGATTACGGCGAGCGCGTCGTGCGGGCCGACCGGCTCTATTACGACTTTGAGCGCTATCGAGCGCTGATTCTCGACGGCGTGCTGCGCATCGATATTCCCGATCGCCAGATTCCGTTCTACGTCCGGGCCGACGAGATACGACAACTCTCGTCGCGCGAGTTTTCCGCCAAGAACGCGAAGGTCACGACCAGCGAGTTCTACAGCCCGCACTATCACGTCGGCGCCGACAAGATCTACATCCGCGACCGCAGCGAGCGCGACGCGCAAGGCCGCACGTCACGGCAGATCGCGGGCACGTACGAGATGGTGAATACCACGTTGAACGCGGAGGGCGTGCCGATCGCCTATTGGCCGTACAGCCGCGGCGACGTGGAGGCGAGTGAAACGCTGTTGCGCCGCTTCAGCACGGGTTACAGCGGGCGCTACGGCTACGAAGTCGAAACGACGTGGAATTTCTTCAGCCTGATCGGCGCCGAGCGCCCGCCCGGCTATGACGCCGATCTGCAATTGGATGTGCTCACCGATCGCGGGCCGGCCATCGGCTTCAACACGAACTATCAGCGCGACGACTACTACGGGCTGACGCGCGGCTACTACATTCACGATCGCGGCGAGGATGACTTCGGCCCATTCCGCGACAACACGCCCGACACCGAGAATCGCGGCCGGTTTCTCTGGCGGCACCGTCACTATCTGCCGAATGACTGGGAAGCCACGCTCGAATTCGCCTACGTGAGCGACAAGGGGTTCCTCGAGGAATATCGGAAATCCGAGTGGTTCGAGGGCAAAGAGCAGGAGACGGTCCTGTACCTCAAACGCGCCCAGAACACGGAGGCGATCACGTTCCTGGCCAATTGGCGGCTGCTCGATTTCGTACGGCAGACGGAACATCTGCCCGAGCTGGCCTACCGCCGCATCGGCGACACGCTCGGCCCGTTCGTCAGCTATCACGAGTCGCGCATCGGGGCGGTTCGCTTCCTGCCCGAAGATGATCGCAACGAAATCGAAGCGCTGAAATTCCGCAACATCCGCCCCACGGATGTCACGGCCCGGGCGGATGTGCGACAGGAAGAAGAGCTGCCGATCAAGCTGCCGGGCGGGAATCTCGTCCCATTTGCGACCGTGCGCGGCACCTATTGGGATGGCCAGCCGCGCGACGAGGGCGCGCTATGGCGCGGTTTCGGGATCTACGGTGTGCGCGGCGCGAGTTATCTGAGCCGCGTATTCGACGACGTGCGCAGCGAGCTCTTCGACATCAATCGCATCCGGCACATCATTCAGCCGAACTTCGCGGTCTGGGCGGCGCACAGCAACGTCGACAGCACGCGCATCACGCCGTTCGACGAAGGCATCGAGACGATCGACGCTTTCTACGGTGCGGTCGTGGGCGTCAAGCAGACGTGGCAGACGAAGCGCGGCGGCGAAGACAAGCAGCGCACGGTTGACCTCCTGACTTTGAACACGGAGGCTGGGTTCTTCGGTGGCGACGACATCCAGAAAAACGAGAAGGCGGTTGGCTACGGAAATCCGCTGCGTCCGGAAGACAGCCGCACGCGCAATTACGTCGGACTCGATGCGACGTGGCGGCTCAGCGACACGACCAGCTTCCTCTATGACCTGAACTACGATCTGAACGACAAGCGCTTTGACCGGCATGACATTTCGCTCGCGATCGAGCGCTCGCCGCGGCTGGCGTACGTCGTCGGCTGGCGCAGCGCGGATGACATCGATCTGAGCCTCGTGGGCGGCGGATTCAACTATCGGCTGAACGAGAAGCACATCATCAGCGCCCGCACCTGGTACGACATCGACCGCGACCGCGTGGGCGAAATTTCGATCACGTATGTACGCAAGCTGCCGCGCTGGTACATGGCCTTCACGGCTGAGTTCGACGACGTCTTCGACGACAACCGCTTCTACGTCTCTTTCTGGCCCGAAGGCATCCCGGAGTGGACGCTGGGATCGCGGCGGTTTACGGGGCTCTCGACGTCGACAGGAATCCGGCCTTAGAACGCGTACACGATCTTCCGCCGCAATGATGTGCGACCCCATTTCAAGTGCGCGCCATTAGGATGTTTCAATTCTTCTTCGGGAGTCCGCGTGCCCGCGCTGAGCTATCGCACCGCCGGTGAATCGCATGGCAAAGCCCTGACGGTCCTGATCGAGGGACTTCCGGCCGGCCTGATGCTGGACCTTGCGCTGATCAACGGCGAGTTGCGCCGGCGGCAGGGGGGGTACGGGCGCGGCGGACGGATGCGCATCGAGCAGGACGAGGTCACGTCTCACGTGCGCGCGGCGACGCTCGGTTCGCCGCTCGTGCTGGCAGATCGTCAATCGCGATGTGCGAATCGACAAGCGCCCTGCCAATTCATCGCCTGCGTCAGCCACGCCGATCTGGCGGGTAGTCTGGTGGCTGACCACGGATTGGTTACGGCACACTGACCCGTTGTTCAGAGACGTACGCGGCACGGCTGCTGCTGCACAGCGCCTGCGGCGAGTTTGGCACTGCTGGACGAACGGTGGAGATCGGCGGTACTGCTGCGAGTTGTCGATCTGACCGGGTGGACGTCGATACCCTGATTTCCCGCTCCGATGCGAACGAGGTGGTCGATGCGGCTGCTGGTCTGGATGATCGCCGCTATCTGGCAGGCAAAATCGACAAGGACACGGTGGCGGCGGTCGAAGGCGTGCTCGCCGCCGCCCGCTGGGAGCTGCGCATTCGCTGGACGCCAAACTCGACGGCGATGCAGGCCGTTGGCCTGATCCGCGCGATCAAGGGCCGAGGACGCGAAGCCGAGGCGCGGCCCCGGGTTCGCGCGTACACGATCCGATCATTCCCGATGCCACGCGGCGCAACGAGCCGCACTTGGGCTTTGCCCGCCCCAGCAATCACGCCGGCGGACTCGAAGGCGGCATGACCAACGGCATGCCGGTCGTCGTTCGAGCGGCCATGAAGCCGATCAGCACTTTGCTTCAAGGCATGGATAGCGCCAATCTCCAGACGCTGGCACCCGAGCGCAGCGACTACGAGCGGAGCGACGTCTGCGCCGTGCCGGCGGCAAGCGTGGTGGCTGAGAATGTCGTGGCATTTGAAATTGCACGGGTGTTTCTGGAGAAATTCGGCGGGGATACCCTTCCCGAGGTGCGCGCCGCTTACCAGCATTTCGTCGAGGCGGCGAAGGCGCTTTCCCGCCCAATATCGAAGTAACTACCACTTATGGCGCGGCGAATGACTGCCCGGGGTATCCCCCGCTGCGCTCCACGATCGCGGAGAATTCTCTACAATCGCCGCCCGGTCCGGCGGGCCGCCTCCGCCGGCTGCACGTGAGGTCCAGCGAAATGCGCAGCGTTTTTCTCATCGGAGCGACCGCCCTCCTGCTCGCGGCCATCGGCTGCCAAGCGCCGGGGCCGGCGTCCCGTCCGGTTCGAGTCGGTCCGATGCAGCGCGGCGATCAGGCGCTCGCGGAGAAGAACTACGCGGCCGCCCTGGTCGAATTCAAAGAAGCGGTGCGGCTGAATCCGCAGCTCGCGGAAGCCCACACCAAGCTCGGTATCGCCTACAAGGAAACCGGTCAGCTCGAAGACGCGGCCGGCTCGCTGGAGAACGCGCTGCGGCTCGATGCGCGTGATTTCAGCGCGGCGTTCAATCTGGGCGAGGTTTATCGCCTGCTGAATCGCATGGCTCAGGCGATTCGCGCTTACGCGCTCGCCGCTCGAATCAACCCCGAGGATTTCGACGCCCGCTTCCGGCTGGCATCGGCCTATCACGAGAGCGGCGATTACGACAAGGCGCTCAGCGAATACGAAGCGGCCGTCAAGCTCAACGCGCGCGACGCGCACGCGTGGAGCAACCTCGGCGCGCTCTATGACACGATGGGGCAGCCCTACAAGGCGATCAGCGCCTATCGGAAATCGCTCGAATGCAATCAGGATCACCCGGTCGTGCTCGTGAATCTCGCGACCGTCTATCTCAATCAGGAACGCTTCGCCACGGCACGCACGACACTCGAAGCGGCCGTGCGACAAGGCCCGACCTTCGACGCGTGGAACGGTTGGCCACGTAACCGCGCGAAAGCGCATGGATGGAGCGCTGGAGAACTATAAAAGGCGATCTCGCTCGAAGACATGAACGCCCGTGCGTATGCGGGCTTGGCGTCGTGCGCATGACGCAGTTTCTCGCCGACCCTGAAAGTGTCGCGGCGGATGAGGCGATCGGCGTAACGCGTCTGGAACTGACGCGTCGAATGAGCGCGACTCGACGAGGAACAGCACCATGCTGCTATCTCGACCGAATAGGCCGGCGAGGCGCGCGAATCAGGGAACAAACGGCGCGTGGCGCGCATTTGTTCCCTGATTCCTGCCGACCGGTTCCTGAACCGGGGCGACCCTCAGACCCCCACCAATTCCTCTTGCGGCGCTTCAGCAGCCTTGGGCTGCTTCTGGCCGGCCAGCAGGTCCAGCAGGCCGTCGAGGCCGGTCTGAAACTGATCACGCGCGAACTTGTCGTTGATGTCCGCCACGCGGCCGACGAAGCGGCGCAGCACCGGTTCGGCGCCCGGCGCAAAGTTCTCGCAGCGCAGCTCGAATTCGCCGACCGATTGGAAGCGGTAAATCACCAGCAGGTAGGCGTTCTCGGCCAGCTCAAACTTGAACGAGCGACGGCCTCGTTCCTGTAGTGGAGTGCTGACCTTGAATCCGTGATCACGCACGAACGCGCTCAACTCGTCGAAGGCGGGTGTCACGCACTTTTCGATGGCGTCCTCAAAACGCTGGGCGCACTGACCCTGAGCCTGGTTCAGCTTGTCGAGAAATGTCCGTTTCCAGTTATCCACTTGCGAACCTCCGTCGTCTCCCGGCGCGCGTCGCGCGTCACGTGTGATCCTCACGCCAAGCCTCCGCGCGTATCGCGTCTCCCCTGCGTCGAGTCCCCGCATGGAACATACAAAATGGTGTGAGAAATCAGGCAATGGGATGAAATTCGCTTGCTATCGGGCCGCGATTCAAGCCGCCTGACGGCGTTGGGCGGCGCGACAGCCGTCGCCTGGGAAATGACTTATGAGCGGTCCGACTGACGCGGGCGTCGGCGGCGCGGAATCGCGCTCAGGCTCCGGCGAATCCGCACCAGCCCGATAAGCGATACGAGCACCTCGCGCGCGGCCGAGACATGCGTGGCGGGATCGTTGCGCCACTCCACACCCACCTCGGCGATGCGATAGCCCAGACGGTCCGCCACCGCGAGCAGTTCGCAGTCAAGCAGCCAGCGTTCCTCACGGCAATGCGCGAGGGCGGCGAGGGCGGCCGCACGCTGTACGAGTTTGAAGCCGCACTGCGTGTCATGAATCTGCGGCAGCATCCACAGGCGGCGCAGGCCGCGAAAGGCGGTTGCCGCAACGCGACGCGCCCAAGGTTGCGGCGGCAGCAAACGCGAATCCGGCATGTCGCGCGAACCAATCGCGAATTCGGCGCCACGAGCAACTGCGCCCGCCAGTCGATTCAGTTCCGTGAGCGGTGTTGAGCCGTCAGCGTCCATCAGCAGCACATATGCGTGCGTCGCCGCATCAATTCCGCGCCGCAGGCTGAATCCTTTGCCGCGATTCGCATCGTTGGACACCAGGCGTACGCCGCGATCGCCTTGAGACACTTCTTTTGTCTGACGTGCGACGACTTCGGGTGTCGAGTCCGTGCTGCCGTCGTCGACCACGACGATCTCGGGCGTGATCGAGCGCGCTGCACAAAACTCGTGGAGATCGCGCAGCGTTCGCGCGATGCGGCCCGCCTCGTTGTAGGCGGGAATCACCACGGAGAGGTCGTTCAAGATCGCCGCGCAATCCATGCGGGCAGTGTAGAGGTTGCTCGCGCCGCGATTGGCGGATGTTGCAGGATTTTGACGGAGAGCGGTGCGGGAAGCGTCCATAAGTGTGTGCATCGCCACGCGTTCCGCGGTCCCCGGCGCGATGCGTGCGCCGGGCGATATACTCGGGCGGGAGCGATCACGGACCATTCCGCGGTCCGCCGCGCCGCGTCACTGCGCGGTTTTGTGTTTCTCGCGGAGAGTCGTATGCGAGCGGTTCGCGCGGCCTGGTTGCCCGCCGCGCTGTTGATTCTTGTGTCGCTCATGGCCGCCGGGTTCTGGCAAGGCGCGCGGCGGGCGTCCGCCGCTTCGGCGTCCCAGGAACTGCGGGCCAATCAGGGTCCGCGCCCCGGCGCGGCGAGTTCGCCGATCGCCGATCCGCGTGATCCCGCCGAACCGGAGGCGGACGCCGGCGAGTTGATCCCGCGCCGTCTGCTCTTCGGCAATCCGGAGCGGGCGTTTCCCAAGCTCAGCCCCGAGGGCAAGCAACTCGCCTATCTCGCTCCGGACAATGGCGTGCTGAATCTCTGGATCGCGCCGGTCGCCTCGCCGGGAGCGGGCAAGCCGGTCACGAATGATCGGCGGCGCGGCATCCGTCAGTACTACTGGGCCTTTACGTCGCAACACCTGCTCTATCTCCAGGACAAGGCCGGCGACGAGAACTGGCGCGTCTACTGCGTCGACGTGGCCACGCGCGAAGTTCGCGACCTGACGCCGCTGGAAAACGTGCAAGCCCGGATGCAGCAGCTCAGCGCGCAGGCGCCGAACGAAGTGCTGATCGCGCTCAACCAACGCGACGCGCGCGTCCATGACCTCTTCCGCGTCAACATCCTTACCGGCGAGCGAACGCTCGTCGCGCAGAACGATCTGAATTTCGATCTCTGGATCACCGACGATCAGCTTCGCGCCCGCATGGGCTTTCAGACGACTTCCGACGGCGGTGCGGACATCTACGAACAGAACAACGGCCAGTGGCGGCTCAGCGAGCACATCGATTCCGACGACGCCCTGACAACCAGCCCGATCGGCTTCGACCGCAGCGGTGACACGCTCTATCTGCTCGACAGCCGGGGGCGAAACACGGCCGCGCTCGTCGCGAAGAATCTGAAAACGGGCGAGCGCCGCTTGCTGGCCGAGGACGCCCTGGCTGACGCCGGCGCGCCGCTGATTCACCCGGTCGACAAGACCGTGCAGGCGGTTTCGTTTGAATATGACCGTGTGAAATGGCGAGCGCTCGACGGCAACGTCGAGTCGGACATGTCGCGTTTGCTCGCGCTGACCCGCGGCGATTTTGCCGTCATGAGCCGCACCCTCGACGACAAGCAGTGGCTGGTCGCGACTTATTCCGACGATGCGCCCGCCCAATTTTTCCGCTATATGCGCCCGTCGGGCCGGACGCAGTTCCTGTTCAGCGAACAGCCCGAATTGGCGCGGCACGTCCTGGCTCGCACGGAGCCGGTGATGATCACATCGCGCGACGGCCTGAAGCTGGTCAGCTACCTGACCCTCCCGCCGCGCATTCGCCTCACGGCCGATCATCGCCCACCGCGGCCGCTGCCGATGGTGTTGCTGGTGCATGGCGGACCGTGGGCGCGTGATCGCTGGGGGCTCGGCGCGATGCCGCAATGGCTGGCCGATCGCGGTTACGCGGTGCTCAGCGTGAATTACCGCGGCTCGACCGGCTTCGGGAAGAACTTCCTGAACGCGGGGGATCGCGAGTGGGCCGGCAAGATGCACGACGATCTGCTCGATGCCGTGCAGTGGGCGATTCAGCGGCGCATCGCCGATCCGGCCCGCATCGGCATCATGGGCGGCAGCTACGGCGGATATGCGACGCTCGTGGGGCTGGCGTTCACGCCCGACGTCTTCGCTTGCGGAGTGGACATCGTCGGTCCGTCAAACCTCGTGACACTGCTCGATTCCATTCCGCCTTACTGGACGCCGATGCTCGACCGCTTCGCGCGGCGCGTCGGCGATCCGCGCACCGAAGACGGACGGGCGCTATTGAAGGAGCGCTCGCCGCTGACGCGCGTCGATGCAATTCGCAAGCCGCTGCTGATTGGTCAGGGGGCGAATGATCCGCGCGTGAAACAGTCGGAATCCGACCAGATTGTGAAAGCGCTGGACGGCAAAGGAATCCCTGTCACCTACGTCCTTTATCCCGACGAGGGACACGGTTTCGCGCGGCCCGAAAACCGGCTCTCGTTCTATGCGGTAACCGAGGCGT
>JBGAJB010000059.1:0-16188 GCA_044225155.1 Phycisphaerae bacterium
GATGCCCGGCGAATTTCGCGGAAAATTTGCTGATTTCGGGTAACTTTTCCACTTGGGCGAAAATCCAAGCTTCACGGCTTTGTCAAAAGGAGGGCCTGAATGCGTTTGTTGCAGTTCCAGTTGGGAATCCCTGTCACGCTCGGTCTCGTCACAGCGCCGTTCGCATTGCCGCGGGCGGTTGGCCAGATCGTCATCCCCGGTGCTGAGGCGTCCATGACCTGGACGGCCGAGGCGGAGTTCGATTTCTTCGGTGAGGCGCTCGCGTCCGTCGGCGACATCGACGGCGACGGCGTCTCCGACCTGGCGTTCTCGGCGATTCTGCACGACAACGGTCGCAATACGGAGGTCGGGCGCGTCTATCTGTATTCCGCGCGCGACGGTCACCTGCTCTACACGCTCGACGGTGAATTCGCCGACGACATGTTCGGCGAGTCGATCTCCGGGCTGGGCGACATCAATGGCGACGGCCGCGCGGACTTCGTCGTCGGAGCGTGGCGCGCCGATCACGATCGCCTCACCGACGCGGGCAAGGTCTACGTCTACAGCGGCGGCGACGGCAAGCTCATCTACTCAATCAACGGGCCGCACGCAGACGAGTGGTTCGGAACGACGACGGCCGCGCTCGGCGACGTCAACGGCGACGGCATCAGCGACTTCGCAGTCGGCGCTCCGAACGCGTCGCCCAGCGGCCGTATCGGCGCCGGCCGCGTGTATTTCTTTGATGGCGCGACGGGCGCTCCGCTGCGGCGCTCGCTACCGGGACAGGCGACGGGCGACGCCTTCGGCCGCGCGCTATCGCCCACGGGCGATCTCGACGGCGACGGCCTCGCAGACCTCTTGATCGGCGCCCCGTACCAGGACTTTGCCGGCGGCGATGCGGGTCGCGCGTACACATTCTCCAGCAGCACCTTCGACATCATCGGCCGCTACAACCAGGAAAAGAACAATCCCTTCGCGGCGCGCGGCGCACTCGGGTTCTCCGTCGGCCGCGCCGGTGATATCGACCAGGACGGCGTCGAGGATGTGCTGGTCGGCGTTCCGGAAAACCTCTCAAACGGCGGCGGTCACGCGTTCGTGTACTCGGGCGCGACCGGCGAACGCATTCGCATGTTTAACGGCACGATGTTCGACGAGTTCCTCGGGACTTCGGTCGCGGGCATGGGCGACGTAAACGGCGACGGCGTACCGGATATCGCGGCCGGCGGCATCCAGCTCTTCGTCGGCGGCCACGTGATCATCTTCTCGGGCGCGACTGGCGAGGCGCTCTATGAGTTCACGACCGAGAATCGCGGCGACTACTTCGGTGGCCGCATCGCCAATGCCGGGGACACGGACGGCAACGGCGTGAACGACCTGCTGGTCTCCGCGATTTACAACGATGACGCGGGCGATACGGCCGGCAAGGTCTACTTGTTCCGCCTGCCGTAGCACACTCCTCATTCAGCGCTCAATCAAGGGGGGTCGGATACACGTCCGGCCCCCTTTCGCGTTAGTCGGCTCGAACGATCAGAAATCGGAGCTTATGTGCGTACGGCGAACGCATGAACCGTAAACATAGAAGCGATGAACGTTTATGCGCTGCGGCGAGAGCCATGCCTGACCCTCCTTCGCCGGCGCGGCGGAGATGCGCCCTCCTGGGATTGCCGCTTCGACGGTAGGGAGGTCGACGTCTCGGTCCCGTACGGCGGCCGGCATCCAACTACTCGAACGGACGCGCCTCGATCATAGATCTATTCCTTGCCCTTTCGCCGCGTCGCGCTTTTGGTTATAAACTGCGCCATTGGCGCGGCAACATTTCAGTTCACGCGGAAGGAATCGATCATGTCCGGACGTATGCGCGTTCTGGCGTCGCTCATGCTCCTCTCGGCACTTACGGGTTGCGCGGTGGCGCCGCGAAACCTGCGCGCGGGATTTCAGAATCCGCCCGCCGTTTCGCGGCCGCACACCTGGTGGCACTGGATGAACGGCAACATCACGCGCGCGGGCATCACCGCCGACCTCGAAGCGATGAAGCAGATTGGTCTCGGCGGCGCGCAGATCTTTAATGTGTCGGAAGCGATCCCCGACGGCCCGATCAAGATCATGTCCCCCGAGTGGCTCGCGGCTTCATGCAGTTCGCCGCCAGCGAGGCCGACCGCCTGGGCCTGGAACTCTGCATGCACAACTGCCCCGGCTGGTCGAGCAGCGGCGGGCCGTGGATCAAGCCGGAATTTGCGATGCAGACGGTCGTGTTCAGCGAGACGCCCGTCCACGGGCCGACGGCGTTTGCGGCCGCCCTGGCTCAGCCGCCGACGAAAAACGACTTCTATCGCGACATCGCCGTGCTCGCCTACCCGACGCCGACGGACGGCACGCGCATCGGCGATCTCCGCCCGAAGGCGGGCTATGACTATGCGTATGGCCAGCAGCCGCAACTCGCGTCGGTGGCGCCGGGAGCAGTTGTGCGACGCGATGCGATCGTCGATCTCACCAGCCGCCTCGATCACGACGGGAAGCTCGCGTGGGATGTGCCCGCCGGCGATTGGACGATCGTGCGCATCGGCCACACGCCCACGGGCGCCGTGAACGCCCCCGCGCCCGCTTCGGGCCGCGGCCTCGAGTGCGACAAGCTCAGCCGCGCCGGTCTCGACGCCCACTGGGCGGGAATCATGGGCCCGGTCATCAAGCAACTCGGTCCGCTGGCGGGCAAGACGCTCAACAACTGCTTGATCGACAGTTACGAAGTCGGCGGCCAGAACTGGACCGAGAATTTCCGCGCGGAATTCACCAAGCGACGCGGCTACGACCCGCTGCCCTACCTGCCGACCCTCAGCGGCCAGGTCATCGACAGCGGCGAAATCTCCGAGCGGTTTCTCTGGGACATGCGGCGAACGATCGCCGATCTTTTCGCCGACAACTACTACACCTATTTCGCCGAGCTTTGCCATCAAAACGGCCTGCGGGCGTCGATCGAGCCCTATGACGGGCCGTTCGAATGCCTGCTCGCCGGCCGCGATGCCGACATTCCGATGGGCGAATTCTGGATCGGCGGCGGCGAGACGGATTCGGTCAAGCTGGCCGCGTCGGTCGCCCACATCTACGGTCGCCGCATCGTGGGTGCGGAGTCCTTCACCGCCGAGCCGCGCGCCGGCAAGTGGCAGAATTATCCGGGTTCGCTGAAGTCGATCGGCGACCTGATGTACTGCGCCGGCATCAATCGCTACATCATCCATCGCTATGCGCATCAGCCTTGGCTCGACCAGTTTCCCGGCATGACGATGGGGCAGTGGGGCACACACTTCGAACGGACGACGACCTGGTGGCAGCATGGCGGCCCGGAATGGGTGCAGTATCTGGCGCGCTGCCAATACCTGCTGCAGCAGGGCTCGTTCGTGGCCGACGTGTGCTTCTTCACCGGCGAGGCTGCCCCCAACGGCGCGCCGCACGACATGGCGCTCAAGGCCAAGGGCTACGACTACGACGCCGCCAACGCGGATGTGCTGATGCGCGCTCATGTCGCGAACGGCCGGCTGAACCTGGCCGACGGCATGAGCTATCGCCTGCTCGTGTTGCCCGATACGACGTTTGTGCGGCCCGAGATGCTGCAGAAGATCGCCGAGCTCGTGCGCTCGGGCGCGACGGTCATCGGACCGAAGCCCACGCAGTCGCCTAGTCTGGCGGGCTATCCGGCGTGCGACGAGCGCGTGCGCAAACTCGCGGACGAAGTCTGGGGCGATTGCGACGGCGCAGCCGTGCAGGAACATCGCTTCGGCCAAGGCCGCGTCGTGTGGGGGAAAAGCGTCGAGGCGACGCTGGATGCTCTGAAAGTCGCTCCCGATTGCCGTTTCGCCGGCTCGTCGGGCGCGCCAAAGATGGCTTGGATCCATCGAAGAATCGACGGAACCGATGCTTACTTTGTTTCCAATCAACGCGCCCGTAACGAACTGGTCGAATGCTCATTTCGCGTGACGGGAAAGACCCCGGAATTGTGGAATGCAGAAACCGGCGCGATCGCGGAGGCGCCGCTCTGGCGCGAAGAAAATGGCCGCACGGTCGTAACCGTCCCGTTCGAGCCGAACGGTTCGACGTTTGTCGTCTTCCGCGGGGGGTCGTCGGAAGCTCACCTCGTCGCCCTGAAGTCCTCCGACTTCAGCGGTGCGGCCATGCCGGCGATGAGCAAGATTGAGATTCGCCGCGCGGCGTACGAAGCGGTGGACGGCACCGGCGGAGTCGACGTGACCGCCAAGGTCGCGGCGCTGGTGGCGGCCGGTGAGACGAGCATTCCCGCGAGCAACGGATTGTTCGGCGACCCGACCTACAACCACGTGAAGCGTCTACGCGTGGAGTACACGATCGACGGCGCCGCGAAGACGGGCAGCGCGGATGAGAACGCGACGCTGGAACTCATCGCCGCCGCGGCCGGTCCGGTCGGGCTGCCGGACTACTGGGTCGAGCGTGGTGCGAGCGGCAAGACTCTGCTCACGGCCATGCGTGCCGGACGATATGAATTCACCGCCAGCAACGCGCACGGCTCGTCGGACATTCAGTCCGTCCCCGCTGCGATCGAACTGACCGGCCGCTGGACGCTGCGCTTCCCGCCGAACTGGGGCGCGCCGCCGCAGGTTTCGCTCGACCAGCTCGCGTCGTGGACGGAGAACTCCGATCCCGGCGTGCGGTATTTCTCGGGGACCGTGGAGTACGAGACGACGTTTGACGTCGCGCCCGAGCTGCTCGGCGACGCGAAAGCGCTCTTCCTCGATCTCGGCCAGGTGAAGAACATCGCGTCCGTCACGTTGAACGGCACGTCGCTGCCGACGCTGTGGAAGCCGCCGTACACTGCCGACATCAGCCGCATCGCACACGCGGGCAGCAACACGCTGAAGGTCCGCGTGACCAATCTCTGGCCCAACCGGCTCATCGGCGATGAGCAGCTTCCCGAAGATGTCGAGTGGAACGGAATCGTGCTGAAGCGCTGGCCGGAATGGCTGGCAAGCGGCACGCCGCGCCCCACCAAGCGACTGACTTTCACGACCTGGCATCACTGGCGGCGCGACTCGCAACTACTGGAATCCGGCTTGATCGGCCCGGTGATGCTGCGGCCGGCCGTGCGTGTGCCGCTTGGATTGTGACGTCGGCAGACGCAACCCAGCGAAGGATTAACTGCGCTGGAGGCGCGCGATGACGCGGTCCACCACCGCCATCATGCGCGCGAGCGCGCCGGGCGTTCGGGCGCCGATGTGCGGCGTGAGCACGACATTGGGCAGCGACCAGAGCGCGTGATCCGGCGCGAGCGGTTCGGGATCGGTGACGTCGAGCCCGGCGCCGGCGAGGCGGCCGCTTTGCAGCGCGGCGACGAGTGCGTTCGTGTCGACCACCGCGCCGCGCGACGTGTTGAGCAACCTTGCGCCGGGTCGCGCCCGTCCGAGCAATTCGAAACTCACGAGCCCGCGCGTGTGCGGCGTGAGCGGCACGTGCAGCGAGATGACATCGCTCTTGCGCACCAGTTCTTCGACCGATGCGCAGCGTTCGACGGGAAAATCAAACGGACCGACCGGCTCGATGTCGAAGTAGCACACCCGCGCGCCAAAGCCGGCCGCGAAAATGCGAGCCGCGCGCGAGCCGATGCGGCCCATGCCGATGATTCCGATCGCCAGGTCGCGCAGCTCCGTACCGCGCGCGGCCTCGCGCGTCGCGGCAAATGCCCCGCCTCGATACGCGCCCATGTAATCCGCGACCGGGCGCAGTAGCGACAACAACAGCAACGCGGTCAACTCCGCAACGGCTTCCGATGAGGCATCCGGCGCGTGCTCAACCGGAATCCCCCGTGCGGCAGCCGCCGCCTCATCGACGTTATCCGTGCCGACAGCCGGGATGCCGATCACGCGCAGCTTCGCGCCGGCCGCGATCACCCGAGCCGTGACCGGCACGTTCGACCGCGCAATGAGCGCTTCGCAATCCGCCACGAGCGTGCAGAGAGTGGATTCCTTCACGTCCGGCGCGACGATGACTTCCGCGGCCGCGCGCAGCCGTTCGAGCGCGTCCGCCGACAGCGGGCCGGCCAGCAGCACGCGCGGGCGCGTCATGGGGCCTCCGCGCTCCGCGCCGTGCGGCGCAGTTGCCCGCACGCGGCCGCGACGTCCTTGCCGCGTGAGGTGCGAATATGTGCGTTCGCCCCCAGCCCGCGTACGCGCGATTGAAATTCAAACGCCGCTTTGGATGAGGGACGCTGATAGGGCAGGCCCGCGACCGGGTTGTAGCGCAGCAGGTTGATGTTCGCCCGCAGCCGCCGCGCGATCCGCGCCAGGCCCTCGGCGTGTCGCGGCTGATCATTCACACCTTCCAGCAGCACGTATTCGAGCGTGACCTCGCGGCCGGTCTGGTCGAAATAGAACGCGCAAGCGTCGAGCAGATCGGCGATCGGTACGCGTCCCCACGGGATCAGCGCGCGCCGCAGCTCGTCCTCCGGCGCGTGCAGCGAACGTGCCAGGTTGATCTGCAACCCCTCGCCGGCCAGCTTGCGAATCTGGGCCGGCAGACCGACCGTGCTGAGCGTGATCTTTCGCGCGCCGATGCCCAGGCCCCACGGCGCGTTCAGAATGCGGAGCGCCTGCACAACCTGTTCGTAATTCGCCAGCGGCTCGCCCATGCCCATCATCACGATGTTCGAAAGACGCGCCTCGGCCGGGGCAAACGTCGTGCCCGCGACTGGCGCGGCTGGCGGCGGTAGGGCGTGAGACCGGATGAGCTGCGAAACGCGCACCGCCTGCTCAACGATCTCGCCCGCGGTCAGATTGCGCTCGACGCCGTCGATCCCGCTCGCACAAAACTTGCAGCCGACCGGACAGCCGACCTGTGACGAGAGACAAGCGGTGTGGCGATCCTCGGAGGGAATCCAGACCGTCTCGATCGTCGCCCCATCGGCCATGCTCAAGAGCAGCTTGCGCGTGCCGTCTTCGGCGACGCTCTCGCGCGCGATGGTCGTCGTGAGGATGGCGGCCTGTTGCGCGAGTTCCTCGCGGAACGCCTTGGAGAGATTCGACATCGCCGCGAACTCGGTCACGCCCTTGCGATGCACCCATTCAAGGAGCTGCGCCGCGCGAAACGGAGCCTGGCCGCGCTCCGCGAGCCACGCGCGCAGCGATTCCGGGTCCTGGCCCAGCAGGTGCATTCGGTCGGAAGCGGGCGCGTGCAGCGGCAGTTCCATGTTCAGAGCGTACTCAACTTGCCGCGCTTCGGATATGTCGAGTTCAAACCGTGCTGCGCCGCGGGTTCCGGGGCGAGAAATACGTATTTGAATGGGACGCGGACCTGAGCAGCGGGGAAACGACCGGGGTCATGTTACACTATCAGGATCCGGAGAATTGCATGGTCTTCGGCCTGGAGCATGTCGCCGGAACAACCGTCCAGCCGCGGCCTGGCGCGCCGCAAGAATGGCGACTCTGGCACGATTGCGACCGGCTCGAACTTCACACTGACCCGCGGCGATGGTGGTCGAGAACTGCGGAGATTGTCGGGGCCGACGACATCAACGACGACGGCACGCCGGACGTGACCGGCATCGCCTTCGGCAACCGCAGCGGGCATTACTACTGGGGTGGGATGGGCGTCTCGCCCGTCAATTGGCGCGTGATCGAGGAGCGCGACAACGATGGCTCGGCCGGCCGCGTGCTGGCGCAGACGGTCTACGGCACGGAGTACATCGACGAGCCGGTCTGCCGCGATCGCAATCTGGACGTTTCGACGGACAGCACGCCCGCGTCGGATGACTGCCTGGACGGCTCGGGCGGGACGAGCGGCTCGGTGCGCTACTTCTATCACCAGGACGCGAACTATCGCGTGGCCGCGCTCACGAACGAGGCCGGCACGGTGGTCGAGCGCTACGAATACGAGGCCTACGGCGAGCCGCGCATCTACGCCGGCTGCTATGGCGCCAAGAACTACGAATCCGGCGCGCTGGTGAGCACCAGCTACGTCGGCAACCCGCTCATGCACCAGGGACTGAGGCGCGACGACGAGACCGGCCTGCATGAAAACCGTTATCGGATGCTGCATTCGCGGCTGGGACGGTTCATGCAGCGCGATCCAATGGGATATTCAGACGGGCTCAGTTTGGTGGCCGCACTGGATGCTAACCCAATTTTCAACGTAGATCCGCTTGGGAACTTGATTCAACTGGTCGACGACGATCTAGTTTGGCACCATATGCTACCTCAGGAATGGCGAAAGTTTTTTCTCCGAATTGGAATCAATATCGATAATCCTGCATTCGGGCGAATCATGACTCACTTTTTTCATTCCGCGCTACATGCATTGGGATGGAACTCCGAATGGATCAAGTTCTTGAGGGGAATCGAGGCATTGGAGGGCAAGGTGCCTAATGAACTACTTCGCGAGTTAGTTCTTCAACACCTAGACACGCTAACGCGCGAATTTGGTAATATCCTTAAGTACGGCGCAAAAGCTGTAGTACCTTATCGCTCCGGCTGGTTATGGCGAGCCACCGTAAAAGGGGTTGACTACGTAGTAAAGTCGGATACGCTTGGAGTCGTAATCTCTAGGGTTGGGAGAGGTGCAGCACTTCGTGGCATAAGTCGTGGCCTTGGAGTACTGTTTGGCGTACTCGGCTCTAAGTATCTCATAGTGATTGATCTCGCACAGCCTTGTTCGGCTGACGACATCATCAGCCCCGGACTCGATCCGACATCCTTGTTAAACGACGGCGAAGTACTGGAGCCGGTTGGCGAATCAGGTCCGATATTTTGACGTTTCCGATAGGCGTCGGTTGTTAAAAAACGGACGATATGGCTTCCTGTCCTGTAGCTTTCGGTGGAACTAATGTCGCGAGAAATCGTACTGGTGCACTGTGTCCGCGGAATCACTTCTCCGTATGTTTCCAACGTGCGATTAGCGTTATTTCATGGCATTGAATTGTGCTCGAAATCCCACCGGTCCGACACCGCGGGTCCGGGTGCGACTGTTCTGTTGTGGCGGAATCGCCCCGTTGTGCATGATGCCGGTGCAACATCGCTCGTTCTACGGGCCGACATTGCCGGGCCAGCCAGAGGGCGGCCGGGCGTAACGCTTATGGATGTTGTTGATGAAGCAGGTTGCAACTAACGATTTCGAGTCCGGCCCCGGCCACCTTTCGCGCAACTCACCCCGACGTAGGGCCTGTCGAGTTCGACCCCAGCCGCGAAATTTATTCCGAGCGGCTCGCCGCTACCTCAACGGAGATTGAGCTACGTTGAATTACTCGCTGATGGAAAGTGGGAAGTGCTCGACGGGCTTCCTGATCGCGAGAGAGCAACGCTGACTATGATCGCCCCGCCGTTAGAAGGGCTCAACTCGGCGATGTTTGAAAAACGCGCGATAGTCTATGTGCCCGGAGGCTTGGTGTTGACAGCGGACTTTGCCAAATCCCCAGAGATATTTTTGATCGGCGGTTTTTTAATGTTCATCAATATGAAATCCGATAGCCCGACAATGCCAACGATGTAAGAAGCTCAATTGCGTTATGTAACAGGTTGGCAGCCGGCTGGTGAAGAGATCTGCGGCGGCTGGATGCGTACACGCCGGTGGCCGAGTACGAGTATGACGGCCTGAAGCGCCGGATTCGCAAGGTGGTCGAGAACTGCGGGGATGGGCTCGTGCCGGGGTCTGACGACAACTCCGCTGTCAGGTCGCGTGGTCGCTGCTCTTTCTCTTTGGCAACCACAACAACGTTTCCTCCCCATGACTCACCCGCCTTAGTGCTAAGCGGCGTCACGCCTGGTGCCGCAGTTCACCGACGCTTCGACTCTCGATTCATCGCTTTCCCGGCTGGTAATTCCCTTCAATTCATCTCCTTCCATTGCGGTCCGCACCCCTGCGGCGTTCCTCCGGCACCTTGGAGCCGCCGTCGGCCAGTCAAGCGGAAAATCGGTTCCCCCTGAAGGTTTCCCCCAATTTTCCGCTGTGACCGGGCGCTGACGCTCCGGCTTGCGCGGCTCAGTGGTATTCCGGAACGTCTAATAATGGTGGCGGCCAGACGTCCGCGTGCGTGTTACGAACTTCTAATCCTTGAGCATCGCAGCCAATTCCCGCGGCTCGACCGCCCAACCGCTATATTCCACGGGCTATGGACCGTTCCCCGCACGCGGAGCTTTCCGTCCCGCACCCAGGCCGCCTCGATTCGCTCGGCGAGCGCGCGAATCCGCAGGTCTCCGTGGTCGTTCCCATGTTCAACGAAGAGGCCAACGTGCGGGCCGTCCTCGCCCGTTTTGTGGAGTCGCTCAGCCGGCAGCGGCGCAGCTTCGAGCTGATCGCCGTCAATGACGGCAGCCGCGACCGCACCGGGGCCTTGCTCGACGAACTCGCGGCCGCCGAGCCGCGTTGGTTGCAATCCACTTCGCCCGCAACTACGGGCAGACGGCCGCGATGGCCGGCTTCTGGGCCGCCCGCGCGCCCGGTGATCGTGCCGCTCGACGGCGACGGTCAGAACGAACCCGACGAAGTGCAGCGGCTGGTCGACAAGCTCGAAGAGGGCTACGACGTCGTCAGCGGCTGGCGGCGCGATCGAAAGGACTCGTGGCTGCGGACGCGCGTCTCGCGCGTCGCCAACTGGATCATCGGCTTCATCACCGATGCGGCTCCACGACTACGGCTGCGCGCTGAAAGCCTACCGGGCGCGCATGGTCCGCGACGCGCGACCTGTTCGGCCCGAGATGCACCGCTTCATCCCGATCTACACCAGCCTGCACGGGGCGCACTCACCGAAGTGGTTGGCAAGCATCACCCGCGCACGGCCGGCACGAGCAAGTATGGCTACGGACGCATCGTGAAGGTGGCGCTGGATATCGCGCTGGTGCGATGCTGCAGAAATGCCGCACAAGCCCGCTGCATTTCGCTGGAAGATTACGCAGTACGCCTGGCTGGGTACGCTCGCGTGCCTGCTCTTCGCAGTGGTCACGGCGGGCTGGCGGCTCGCGGCCGGCCACCGCAGACGCGGCGTGGGGGTGCGTTCTGGGGCAAGGCGCGCTGGTGGGCGCGTGTTCTTCGTGCTGGGCTGGATCGCGATCATGGCCGGCCTGGTGGCGGGGCTGGTGATGCGGCTCAGGGTTTGAGTTTAACGAAGGGCGCTACTGGGAAGAGGCGCGCCGCGTGAATTTCGGCGAGGGCCGCGCCGCGGCGTACGAAGTAGCGAGCCGGCGCGTGGAGGAAGTGGCGTCGCGGTAGTCGTCACATCACCAAACACGATCAAACCCCTGTGGCACCGGTTTTCAGCCGGTCGTTTTCGGGCGTACGAAAACCCCGTCTGCGGAGCCGAACGTTTCGGCTCGCTAGAAGTGTTTTGTCGAGAAGTTCCTCCCTCTACGATATTTTATGTCCGCCGCGGAACCGACGGGATTCGGAGGGCCCGCCGAGAAATCTGAAAGTCCGGCCGTTGCCGACAATCCGCGTGCCGTTCAATTCCTGGACCTGCCATCCGAACACAGCTTTGGGAGAATTCGGGCTGAGGCCTTCGCATTCGGACTGCTCACGGGCCTGGTTTGTGTAGCGGCCACGTTCGGCGTGGCCGCGTTGCGCTTGCCGGCGATCTGGAGCGCCGTGCCGATCCTGGCGTTCGCCGGCTATGGGGTCGCTTCCGTGGTGGCTTCGCGACGTCGCGGCCGACGATGGGCACTGGAGAAGAGCGCTCAATACCCGCAGGCGGCGGCGCTGCTCGAAGCCGGCGTGCCGCTGCTGACCGGCGAACAGGTTTATCGCGTATGGCCCCCGCTGCTGCGCGAGATGAACAAGCGTGGCGATCGCGGCGTCGCCGTGCGGGTCCGTTTCGAAAACACATCCGTCAGCGAGATCGAGCCACTTACGATCGAATTCGAGCCGCTCCCGCTAGATGGTGGGGATGAGCGCTTTCGTCAATTATTAATAGCGGGCGGCACGCTTCCATCCAACGAGGAAGAGAGTTCTCAATGTTCCGCCAACACTACCCGACGCCTGCGACGTGAGGCCTGGCGCAACCGGTACTTGCTGGCATCCTTCGCTTTTGCGTTATTGACGGGGGCAATCGGCGCAATCTTCTCCAGGCAATTCAGCTGGATGACTCTCTATTGGCTGGCAACGATTCTCATCGTGCTTTTTGGGCCGCTGCGTGCGGCCGCCGTGCGCGGCGACAGCTTCCTGCTCGTGCCCGGCGGGCTGATCTGGCGACGTGGCCGACTTTTCGACGCCCGCTATCGGCTGCACCTGTTCCGTGCGGCCGACAGTCTGCTGGCGGTGATTCCGTTGGCGGGCCGCTGGAGCTTTTACCTGCGCGACGCCGAACACGAGACCGGGACCCAAATCGACGACAGCGAAGCCGAGATGCTGCTGCGCGCCTGGCTCAGCCCGCTGCCACCGCCGGATGATCGCCTGCTGAATGAACTGGGGTCAAACGCCGACGCGTGAGTAGACCCCGCACGGCCGATAACGAATTTCTGATGCATTTGCTCTCGAACGGCACAGCCGTCCCGAATCCCAGTTTGAATGAGAAAGATAAGCGCATGGTCCGAGACTATTATTGCTCAGTGGAGCGACTCGGAAGGCGAATTCGGTGTGAAGGTCGGCTGGGGCGGGGTGACGGGGTTGCCGACGGACCCGGAGCTTGATTACACGCGGATCGGGGCTGTTTTCCAGGGTTTTGGCTGGAACGGCACCAGCCCGCTGCCGGACTGCATCGCGAACAGCACGAATGCTGACTGGGTGCAGTACCGACAAGAGACCCTGCCGCTGCCCAATGCTTCGTACGCGATTTTCGGGACGAATTTCCTGGATGCAGGAGAACTTGGTGCGTTCAACTGCGCGCGGGAAATGATTCAGATGTTCAGCGCGCAGTAGCAGCGGTTCGTAAGACGAGGGGGGAAGCGATGTATCGACGTCTGGCCGGAGCGATTGCACTCTCGAGCATGATTTTGTCGCCCGCGGTGGGGCAATACAGCTTCACCGAGCTGCCTCAATTCGGAGCGTACGACCTCGCTGGATTGTCGCCGGACGGCGGAACGATATTGGGCTCGAGCGCGCCGTCGCCGTTCGGCGGACCGGTTTACATCCAGAATGGGCAGCCGCACCTGCTGCCGCTGGGCGGATTCGGAAACGGAACCGCGTTGAGCATGGCGCTGGACGGCACGATCGTCGGGGGGCTGGCGACGGGGGAAAGCGAGACCATCACGCAGGCTGCTGTCTGGCGAAACGGCGTTCTGAGTCTGCTGGAGCATGAGCCAAGCGGAGAAGTCGCGGATGCGAGGGCGATTTCCGCAAATGGCCATGTCGTCGTCGGCAGGTCGAGTGCCCCTACGCACGCCGGCCAGGCGGCACGCTGGGTGGACGGCCATGTCGAACCACTTGGTGACCTGCCGGGCGGCTTTACAACCGGCGAGGCCTTGGCGGTAAACGCCTATGGCTCTGTGATAGTTGGAACGGCCGATGGACGGAGCCGCGCCTTTCGCTGGATGAACGGGACCATGGAAGCGCTGCCGCTGATTAACGGGGGGGATATTGAATACTCAGAGGCGGTTGACATTTCGGCCGATGGGCGGCGGATCGTGGGGCAGCAGACGCATTTTAACTTCCTCACCGACGGGTTGCTCTGGGAAGATGGCGTGCCGCGTAATCTCGGCTATCTGCCGGGTGCGAATCGAACCTTCGCCGAGGCCATCAGTGACGACGGCAGCCTGATTTTTGGTGAAAGTGGCGTTGGCTTCACCACGCGCGCCTTTATCTGGGACGACTCCTACGGCATTCGGGATTTGGCGCAAGTACTCAGCGATGCCGGCGTAGACCTGCTCGGCTGGAGACGCCTTAGCTTCATTCGCGACGTTTCCGCCGACGGCCGGACGATTTTCGGCTACGGTGAGAATGGCCAAGGCATCCCGACGTACTTCATCGCCACCATCCCCGAACCCAGCACGCTCAGCCTCGCGGCCGTGTCGTTCGTGATGCTAAGTCGGCGCGCGAATGGTAGACCTGACTCGATTCGACGCAATGCGTGTGTTCGCTGCGGTTGACCTCGCGCGCTGATAGCGGCCAATGGATGTCGAACCGCCAGCATGTCCGCAGCTCCGTGGAATTTCGAACGGAAATTCACAGATTCTCGAACCTGAACCCCGTTTCCGGCATCTAGCCGAGTGCTTCCTGGGCCGTCGTAAGTACGGCGGTGGCTGTTTGGGGCGCGGGATTTGTTTTTTATTGGACCAGCGCCGAGCGTTGGCGAAATAAAAGAACTTTTCCGCACTTCAAGCGTACTATTTATCGGGTAGCGGCCGACAACGAACGATTTGAGCGGATTTTCGCCTGACTCGTTCGTCCGCCTAGTAGTCAGGAAAGCATCGAGCCCACGGAGGTGCAACGATGAGCGCAAAACCCACCGTCAAGAAAGCTGCCCTGCCGGTCCATGGTCGGCTGCGGCGCTTGATTCCGAGCGCCATCCTGCCCGCCGGGCCGAGTCTGCGCGGCTTCTCGGCCGAGGAGATGCAGCGCCTGCGACGCCGCCTCAGCGAAGCGCTGGAGGTGGTGGTCGATCCGACCTTTACCCCGCAGCGCGCCGAGCGCGCGGTGTTGGCGCCTCAGCTCACGGCGGATGCCCTGTTGACGACCGCCCCGGCGCGAGCGCTCCGCGGCGACGCAGACCTGAACGAATCGCGGACCACGCTGCGCGTGCGGGCGATGACCGCGGCCGAGGAACGTGTCGCGTTTCTGCGCTACAACTACGCCCGTTACCGCATGTGGCTGGTGCTGCGAAAGTTCGCGGCCAAGCGCCTGACGTCGGCGGCCACGCGCGAAATTCTGCGGTGGGATGAGATCGCGACCGAGACGCGCGAACTGATCGCCCAGGCGAATCTCGGCCTGGTGCCGACCATGATCGAGCGTTCGCGGATTCGCGGCGTCGATTTCGGCGACCTGATCAGCGAAGGTCATCTGGCGCTGCTGCGCAGCATCGAGAAATTCGACTGCTCGCGCGGCTTCAAATTCAGCACTTATGGGTGCCGCTCGATCCTGACGGCGATTACGCGGGCCGTCGCGCTGATGGCGCGGCACCGCGCACGTTTCCCGGCGGAGTTCGACCCGGACATGCAGAAGAGCGACTTTGTCGAGCAGCAACGCTCGATGATCGAGGCCGACTGCCTCGACGAGCTGCGGACGATCGTGAAGGCGAACACCGCCGAGCTGACCCGCATTGAAAAGCGCGTCCTCGCGGAGCGCTTCGGCATCGGCCGCCGCGGTGAGCCGGACGACGGCCAGAAGACGCTGCGCGAAGTGGCGGAGCTATTCGGCGTCACGAAGGAGCGCGTGCGGCAGATTCAGAATCGCGCCTTGGAGAAAATCCGGACGCGCCTGGATGAACGCATGTTGAGCGCCTGACGCGCGGCCGAACAGAAGCACAATCGAGCGCCCGGAGGATGGGGCTTCGCGGCGGCGGCAATCGGCACGCCGCCCAAGCGAGGCGAATCTTCCGGGCGTTTGTAAGCCGAAATTCGACCTGTCTTGTCTCTTACCGCCCGTCCGTGAAAGCGCGCGGCCACAAAAATCGAGGACATTCGAAGCGGGGCGTCAGCTTTCGCTACGCACGACCGGCGCCGGTGAAACGGTACCCGGAGGAAGCGGTTTGCTGACGGGATGGCCGTCGACCGGCGGCGTCACGCCGCGGGCCGGGCCCGTGAGCTCGATTCCCAGCTTGCCCGCGAGCCGCAGGATGCGCATCAGCAACTCGTGCCGGACGCGCATTTCGCTGTCCCAATTCGGCGCGTCGAGATTGCAGTTGACCATCACTTCGACGGATGTCGGGGTCAGGGCCTGCACGTAGGCCTGAAAGTCATTGTTCAGCGTGGAGGGATGGTCGTGGATGATTTGCCGGATCCCGTCGAGAAACGCCTCCAGCCGATCCACGGGCGTCGCGTAGGCCACCGCCAGGATCGTCCGCAGGCGGCGGTGCGGGCGGCGGCCCATGTTGTCGATGGCCGAGTTCATGAGATCGGAATTGGGGATCGTCAGCTCGGAATTTTCGAAGGTGCGGATGCGCGAGCTGCGCAGTCCGACGGATTCCACCTTGCCTTCGTAAGCGCCGATGCGCACCCAGTCGCCGACCTGGAATGGCCGATCGAGCACGACATTGACCGAGCCGAAAAAGCTCTTGAGCGTGTCCTGCGCCGCGAGGCCGAATGCCAAGCCGCCGAGTCCGAGGCCGGCCAGCAGCGG
>JBGAJB010000060.1:0-17954 GCA_044225155.1 Phycisphaerae bacterium
TGGCTGATGACACGAATGCGGGTGCAGGCGAACTCGGGCGTGATGAGGAGGCCCGACCCGGTGTGCGGCTCTCTTCGTTCGCGCTGCTCTGGTTCTCATGAGATGATTGACTGGAATGGTCCGCATTTATCGCATGACGAAGGCGGTGTCACGGCCGGGATTTTCCCGGGCGCGACACCGCCACTCCGGCGCGCAGGCTTTCATGGACTACCGTCCGGGATGAGTGCCCAACTCACCGGCGCGCGTGATCTGGAACGACCCCACCCATGCGTGCTCAAGCCCGTCGCTGGAGACACCGGTGCCTCCGATCTCGAACTGCAGGGGAAACCCGGGTCGCCAAACGCCGCCGGAAGCGGACGTGACGCGCTGCAAGCTGCTCGGGAAGGTCGCCCAGTTCACCGCGTTCAGATCGATCACGCTGATCTGCCCCTGGCGTTCGCGATAGAAGAGTGCCGCGGATTCAAGTCCGTCGCCGTTGATGTCACCGGTTGCAACGAACAGCCCGATGAGTACAGCAATGATGCCATTCGCCCGTCCCTGGTTGAATCCATCCGGCAAAACTGCCGTCCGGGTGACGGCGCCATTTTGCAGCCAGAAGGTCGGCACCAATTCGGTCGTGGAGGACTCGGCCCATCCGCAGAAGACCGTGTTGCTGAGGCCGTCCCGGAGTCCGAGCGCAGCTGACCCGCGGGCTGGGGCAATACCGGGAAGGATCATCGGCGAACTCCATTCGCCACCGACTTCTTCCCAGTAGGTCGCATGTTGAGTGCCGTTGGCGTCGACGACGAAGCCGGAAACGTAGACATTCGCCAGTTTGAAGCCGCATGCAGCCGCGCTTGAGCTGCGGTCTGAGCCCGCTCCCGGAAGAACTTTCAATTCGAGCGCGGCCGGGTCGACGCCTGACCAGACTGCGGCGTGCAGATGATGCGCTGCGTCAATCACGTGACCGGCAGCGAAAAAGAAATTGATCCCTTCGATGGCTACTACTTGGGCGGAACGGATGTCAGCACCGATGTAGTTGCCTTGGATCGCCGGGACATAGAGTCCCCACGTACCGTCGTCGTAGTTTTCGACCCAGAGCGCCGGGGCGTTTTCGCCATTCGGACCCAGCACGCTTCCACACGCCAAAGTGATCTCGTGGTCCGCGGAAATCGCAAGGTCGTGCGGAGTGCCGCCAAAGCCGAGGGTAGGCAGGTCGACCGGAATCGCCGCGGAATTCGTCCAAACCACGGGGTTGGAAATTCCCATCGCGTCGAAACAGCGCCCGACGCCCAGACAGCCGTCGCCGGCCGCGTCCCACGCGAGCGCATCCAGACGACTGCTGATGGCGCCCGCTGACTCCGGTAAGCGGACAAGCTTCACGAAGTTGAAGGAAATCGCATGGGTTGAGGGACAAAATGACGCTACCGCCGCCGCACCGATCATCGCCTTGGTGATGCCTTTCATGGCCGTCTCCTTTTTTTCGGCGCGGCCCGTTTCGCGCCATTCCGGGGAGCTACATCAGTTAGGACCTATCAAGTCCCGCCTGACTGAGAGGTACGCGAAGACGGCGACTGAAGGGGACAAAAGATGTTCAGAAGAATTTTGCGGCCGGTCCTAACCCTCTGGGCAAGCACGGTTTACGACAGCTCGCGGGACGCGCTAGAGACTCCGGTCCAGCCGGCGGTACTGAATCGCCTCGCTGAGATGCATGGCGCTGATTGCGTCTTCGCCGGCGAGGTCGGCGATCGTGCGGGCAACGCGCAGCACTTTGTCATGGGCGCGTGCACTGAGGCCAAGTTCGCTGACGGCTTGGCGCAGGATACGCTCGCCCTCGGCGTCGATGGCTGCGTGCTTGCGGAGCAGGCGTGAAGACATGCGCGCGTTGCTCATCGTCGTATCGCCGTCGAAGCGTTGTCGTTGGCGCGCGTGAGCGCTTTCAACCGCAATTCGCGTCGTCGCGCTGTCGGTTCCGGGTTTGGCGTCGCGGAGGGCGCCGATCGGGACGGCCGGCACTTCGACGTGGATGTCGATGCGTTCGAGCAGGGGGCCGGAGACGCGCGCGAGGTAGCGGTCGATCTGCGGCGCGGAGCACTTGCACGGCTTGCGCGGGTCGGTGAAGTATCCGCACGGGCAGGGATTCATCGCCGCCACGAGCATGAAGCTGGCCGGAAAGCGCACCGTGCTGTGGGCGCGCGCGATCGTGACAGCGCCGTCTTCGAGCACTTGCCGCAGGGACTCAAGCACCGAGCGGTTGAACTCCGGAAATTCGTCGAGGAAGAGCACGCCGTGGTGGGCGAGCGAGACTTCGCCGGCGTTCGGGATGGTTCCACCGCCGACGAGCGCCGGCGTGCTGATCGAATGATGCGGCTGGCGCACGGGCCGCGTGGCGAGCAGGCTGTCTCCCGCGCGCAGGTTTCCGCTGGCCGAGTAGATGCGCGTGGTTTCGAGCGATTCCTGGAGCGACATCGGCGGCAGGATCGTGGGCACGCGCTTCGCGAGCATCGTCTTGCCGGCGCCGGGCGGTCCAATCATCAGAACGTTGTGACGACCGGCAGCGGCGATGAGCAGCGCGCGTTTGACCTGCTCCTGGCCGTGCACGTCGGCGAAGTCCACTTCGTAGCGGCTCGCGACGTTAAACAGCGTGTTGAGATCAACCACGGTGGGTTCGAGGGGCAACTCGCCGCCGAGAAAACCGACCGCCTCGGAGAGAGAGGAAACGCCGTATACCTCCACTCCTTCGACGACAGCGGCTTCCTGCGCATTCTCGCGCGGCACGATCACGCCGCGCCGGCCAGATTCGCGGGCCAGCAGCGCCATGGAGAGCGCGCCCTGAATGGGCCGCACTCGTCCGTCGAGGGCGAGTTCGCCGGAGAGGAGATATTGCTCGGCGGAGTCGCAGCGCAGCTGGTCGTCGGCCAGCAGCAGCCCGATCGCGATCGGCAGGTCGAAGGCCGGCCCTTCTTTGCGCACGTCCGCCGGAGCGAGATTGATGGTTGTCTTGGATTTCGGCGTGGCGAAGCCGGAGTTGCTGAGCGCACTGCGGATGCGATCGATGCTTTCCTTCACGGCTGAATCGGGCAACCCGACGATCGTCGGCAGACCGAAGCCGCGGCCGGTGACGTCGACCTCCACTTCGCAGGGGCGCGCATCGATACCGGCGAGAGAGAGGCTGTGGATTCGCGCGAGCATGGGCGGGAGCGTAGCGGTTTTTCGGTTATTCAGCGAAACAGGCTTTGCGGGTCGATCCCCTGTTCCGGCAAAGGCAGACCGCGGAGTCGCGCCGAAGCGGCGACCCCGCGGTCCGAGTGGGTAGGAAAACACCCGGGGCACACGGGTGAGGAAGGCACGGATCGCGCGTCCCGGCCGCCTGCGCGTCGGCGGCAGAGGGTGGTCGGCACCGGAGGAGGGCGCGGTGCGGACGAAGGGCCGCGCCGCCGGGCGCGGGCTCCCCAGCCGGCGGCCGGGGACGCGTGTTTCTAGTAATTCTAGTTACAACGCGCGGTGCTTCGACGCGCGCGTCCGCCGCATTGCCTAGCTTTGCTCTAAAACCTTGACATTCTGGCGGCGGCTGCGCACGATGATCCCGAATTCGCCCGCGCGCGTGCTACCTGTCGAAGAGCGCCGCCGGCGACCGTGCGAGGAGGATCCATCGTGAAAGACCGTCGCCCGCAAATCAATTTCCAGGTCGAGCCCGCGCTGAAGGTTCTCTATCACGAGGCCCATCTCGCCGGGCATTGGGTGACGCGGCTTTGCGCCGCGGGGCTGCTGCTGCTGGTCGAGGACGCGGCAACACGGGTGCGGGCGCTGAACCGTCTGCGGGAGTGGGAAGCGCGCTACGCCGACGCCAGCGACGAGCAGATTCGTCGCTTCGTGGCAGGCGCGCAATCCGCTCTGCAAGGCGGCGCTCCAGATAGTCCGCCAGCCCGGAAAGCTCGGCCGGCGCGAAAAAAGGCAAAACGTTCTGAAGGCGGATGAGTTGGGAGTCCCGCGGAGCAGGAAGTAGATCGGCGCGCGACATGCTTGGCTCCTGATCTTGGAATCACGGGGAGGTTTCGCGGCGCGTTGAAACGATTGGGCAGACATGAGCCACCGCCGCACAACGAGCTCTCGCCGGTTCGCCTTCCCTGGCAACCGATTCCCTGGCCGACCGGGCGAGTGATGGGGCGGCAACTGACCCCAGTTCTCACGAGAGTGTACGGTAATTGTTAGGCAGTGTCAAGAGAAGTTTGGATCGGGTTCGGCTCCGGAGTACGGTCAAGCTACAATTCGGGCGGTGGTAACGACATGCGCGCTTGGCATCACTTTCACCGACTCTCCGCCTGGCTGCGGATGCCGCTCAAACTCCTCGTCTTCCTCGCAGTTGTGACGCTGACGCTCTTTCCGCATCCGCAGTGGATTCCCACGCTCATCGAGCGCGTTCGCAACCTGAACGCGCTGCTCGATCCGACCTGTCCGGCGCTCGCTCCGTTGGAAGCGGAAGTACGCGCGGCGGCAAAGCCCGGGGCGACCGGGCCCGACACGCTAAGGATCGTGGAAAGCGTCGTGTACGAGCATGTGCCCTATGCCTTTGACTGGGATACCTGGGGCAACGCGGAGTATCTGCCCACGGTGGCCGAAGTGTTTCAAAAAGGGCACGAAGATTGCGACGGGCGCGCGATCGTTTCCGGTTCACTGCTGCGGCGTCTCGGATTTCAGGCCGACCTGGCAACGGACATGCTGCACATGTGGGTCATCACGCCGGCCGGCGAGGCGATGAATCCGACCAGCGTGACGAAGACGATGGTCGGCGGCGCAAAGGGGACTGAGTTCCGTCCGTCGTTCGACGCGTTCTTCAATCTCTTTCGCGGCTTTGCTTACGGATCGGCCGCCTTTCCGCTGGAACGCGAGATGATCCTTTTCGCGGCGCTCTTCTTGCTCACGATTCATCCGCGGCAGGGCGGCTGGCAGCGGCTGGCGGGCGCGCTGGCAGCGCTGCTTCGCCGTTGGAGACGCTGCGTTCCTCCGGCAAGGCGATGGCCTGACCTGACCACGATCGTCGGTGGTCATCGCACGCTGCGTTTTTCGGCGCGCTGCTGCTGCCGCTGGGTTGGCTCGTGCTGGCGGTAAAGACGCGCGCGCGGGGTCGAAGAGCGCTCCGGTCTAGCGTGCTACTTCGCGGCGACCCAGCCGTAGTCTTGATAGGAGTGCTCGAAGGTGCCGTCGTCATAGAGATCGACGACGCCGCAGCCCTCGCTGCACAGGAAGTTGCGTCCCTTCCACCATCCGCCGCAGACCGCGCCGTCGCAGATGTATGTCACGCCTTCGAACGCGATGCGATCGAGTTGATGGAGGTGGCCGCTGAGGCAAAGCTTGACGTTGGGATGCTGGTTGAAGAGCCCGCGCAGCTTGCGGGCATCGAGGTGCATCACGCCGCCCGGAACCGACCATTCGCCGCGGGCCTCCTCCTCGGCCGCCGCGAAGTAGGCGATGATCGAAAGAATTGGAATGTGCGAGATGATGACGACCGGCGTGCGCTCCGGCGTCTTGCGCAGATCGTCCGACAGCCATTCGAACTGCTCGTCGCCCAGTCGTCCCTCGTAGCTCTCGCCTTTCTGGGCAATGCTGTCGAGCACGACGAAGTGCCATCCGGCGCGGTCGAAGCTGTGATAGGAGCGCTTCATGCCGAGCACGTCCAGCGCCCACTTCTTGCCGTAGTCGGGCTCCTTGCCGGTCGCGCCGCATTTGCCCTTGTTCCAGCCCCAGACGTCGTGATTGCCGAGGCAGTGTTCGACCGGCAAGCGGCACTCATCCTTGAGCGTCTTCAGGTAGAGATCCCAAAGCTGCTTGGTTCGCTCGCGCGGTGTCTCGGAAGCGTCCATGATGAGGTCGCCGCCGGTGACGATCAGCTCAGGCGCGTCCTTCATTTCTCGCAGGGCGCGCAAACACGTGGCCACACCTTCGGCAGCGCGGCGCTCGGGTTGGATGTGGGAGTCTGTGAGATGGGCGAAACGCAGCGCGCGTTTTCTCGCAGCACTGGCGGCCGGCTGAGTCGTGGCGTCCTGTCCCGCGAGGGCGCGCACCGCTCCGCCGAGAAACCCGCTGCCGGCTAGCAGCACACTTCCGGTCCGTATGAACTCACGCCGTGAGAGCGCTTCCATGCCGTACTCCCGAGGGGTTTTTCCGCGCCGTCCCGTCGCAATTCTGCGCGGGATTTCGCACGGCGACCCAGCGCGCGGCGAGGAAAAATGCCCCGCGCGTGCCGATTCCGATATCCGCGCCGGATGATACTCGTTGACAGCGCGGGTGTGGCATTCGACGCGGATGCAGAAGCTGGGGCAAATCACGACGGAAAATGACTTAACAAACGTCGCCGGAACGTGGCGTGCTTGCTGAATCGCATGGAAAGAGAGGCGTGCTGACCGGAAAAATCGCATCGGATAACCCCTGCCCAGGATTCTTCCGATGAGACGGTAGTAGGACGTAACCTCGCAAGACTTTAGCTACTCAAAGAGGGCGCGGAGGCGAAACCATGTCAGCGATCGCAACACAACGAGCATCCATCAGCGCACCGGCCAAGGCCTCCCGCACGCGCACGCAGCGGGCGCCGCTGCCGACCACCGTGACGGCCGACGAACGTACGGCACCGTTGGCGATGGGCATCGTCGAACCGACCAAGAAGCAGATCCGGGATCGGGCCTACTTCATCTATCTGGCGCGCCAAGGTGCGCCGGGGGACGCGCTTCAGGACTGGCTGCTGGCCGAGCGGGAGCTTTGGGAGGACGCGCGGATGGCGGCGATCAAGGCGCATCCGTGGCCGACGAACATGTAGTGTGACGAGACCGGGCCGCTAGTCCCAGCCGTCTTCGGCGTCATCGCGGTCCAGCGGCTTGGTAGTCGTTGTTTTCCGCTCGACCGGCTTGCTGGCGGCAATTGCGCACCACGGGCATCCGCCGGCCGTTCCTTTCGCATACCACTTGCGGCAACGCGTGCACTGCGTCGCGCGCTCGACCGATTTCTGCCCGCATTTCTCGCATACCAGCGGCCAATCGTGAAAGTCCATCGGCCGCGTTGTCCGATAGCTGGCGCGACACGCCGGATTCGTGCAGGCCACATAGAGCGTGGCATCGCGCGTCGCCGTTTCGAACTGCCCCGGGGGCGGCGCGAGACCGCCGAGAACGGCGCGCAGCGCGAAAAAGACTCCCAGGCCGAGAACAGCCCACAGCGCGAGCCGCAGCGGCAACGCGCGAAAAAGCAGCGAGGGATCCTTCCCAACGTCTGCTTTCCATTGCCCGAAGTCGGCTTTGAAGTCGGCGGCCCGCTGGCGCACCTGATTCGGCAATTCCGAGAGACGGCCTGGATCAACGGGACTCATTGCTCTTTGACATGATACAAGCTCCGCCGGCGGCAGGATTCGCTGGTTGCCGGACTTGCCCCGCGTTCTAGGATGCGCCGGGCGGGCCGGCGCATTACCCGAGGCATGGAATTCCTATGCGACTGCTCAACCGTTTGGGCCTTCTGCGTGTCCTGGTTCCTGGTGGTTCGGATGCTGCTGGCCGGTTGCGGGCTGAGCGACGCTCAGCTCACGTCGCTGGTTCAGTCGGCGGCTCAGCACCGGAATCAACGCCGTCCTGTCGAACGCGATTTCGTCGCTGTTCACCAGCACGACGGGCTGATCGGACCGGCCTGCGGCTCCAGGAAACCCGTGCTCTGCCGGGGATGACGCGGCGCGGCGTGTCCCATGCTTTGGCCAGACGCGACGGATTTCCCGCCGGAGACCATTCATGCAAGTTCGGCGGGAAGTGTCGCCACTCAGGCGTGTCGCCCCGATTTCCATGCGCGCTTCCGGCAGCTGCTGGGATTGATTGCGCTCTCGTTGGCCGGTTGCAGCGGCCGTTCCGGCGGCTCGGAGCGCATCTCGCCCGTCATCCGTCATCCGGATTACCAGCGTTATCCACGCGTCGCCCTTGTGCCGATGCGGGCGAGCGCCCGACATCGTGCGGCAACCCGGAATCGGCGAGGCGGCGGCCGCCGCGGCGGACGTGCTGCGCGACGAGTTGAGCGCGACCCACGCCTTTCAAGTTCAGGATCGGAGCCTGCTCAAGGATGTTCTGACCGAGCAGGACCTTTCGCGCCTCGCCGACGTGGCGGACCCATCGACGATCATTCCAGCCGGCAAGATTCAGGCGGCGCGAGCGATCATTGTGCCGAGTATCACCGTCTACGACCTGAAGGCCACGCGGCAATTCGAGCGGCCGATCTATCTACGCGACCGCTATGGACGGCTGGTTTTGACGCGCGGACGGGGCACCCCGTCGTGGTGCGCGTCGAAGTGATTCCGAAGTTTCGGCACGAGGCCCACGTCGCCGGCGCGGTGCGTGTGATCGATACGACTACCGGCACGACCGTGTTTGCTTATACGAGCCCGCCGATTTCGTTTATTCCGAGCGCGACGGGCGGCGCCGCGCCCGCAGCTTTGCGGAGGATCTGGCGGCCCGCGCGGCGCGCGTGGCGATCGATCTCGCAAAACGGCTGGCGCGCAGGAAGTGCGGGTCAAGCTTGACAGCGACATGCTCATCGTCGCGCGCGGTATTACGACAGGCGTTATGAGAATGCGCAGAAACTCCGCTCGGACTGGAAGAATTCGTGGTGGCCGTCATCGGCTTGCCGCGCGCCTGTGATCGCAACGATTTCCGCGTCACGGTCGTTCCGCGCGGGGGACGCACCGAAGTCTTCCACGCGGAATTCGTCTGGTCGGCGAACGACGCGGAGCGCGACCAGCAATTCCGTGTGCCGACGAAGCCGCTTCGCGAAAACGGCGGGCGGAATTCACGGTGAAGCTCTACAGCTGGTCGCGACGAAGCGCCGCTGCTGACGCTGACGTCGCGCTCGAAGCGGTGCGCTTAGAATTGACAAGAGCGGCACGATTTCGCAGCAAATAACAGACGCACCTTCATTGCCGAACTTACGTCCGATAGCTAATCTTCGACCCGGCCGTTGACCCGATCGCTACATTCCATCGGCCGATGGAAAGGCGGTCGCTGCGCGTCTGGAAATGAACACAGTCGGAATCGCTCACACGGATGTGGAACCTCTGCCTGAAGCGACGCCAGCTGGGCGAAGGGAGTGTGCGCCCAGCAAACCGACGCGGCCGAAACCCCGCAAACCCGTACTTTCGACGGCCTTTCCTGGACCTTTCGAAATGGCTTCGACGCGACGCTGACCCGCGTGGCGGCGGCCGTCTGGCGCGACCCGGCCAAAGCCGGCTGGGAACACGTGAAGCGCAGCAGGGCGGCGCGCGACGTCTGGCGCCCCACATCGGCGAGCGCGTATTACCTGAGTATTTTGCTTGTCCGTTGGACGGATCGCATCAAGGGTTGATCCGTGGACCGGCTTGCCTGGCCGAGTGGAAGGGCGGCATTTACGCCCTGAGGGCCGGCATCGCGGCTGTCCGACCCGCCGGTTATACGACAGAACTGCAATATCGCGGTCAGCGCTGCGCCCTGCTGGTGACCGAGTCCGTGACGCCGGCCGCGCCGCTCAGCGTGTTTTGGAATTCGCTCGCAAGCGACTCTGACTTCCGCCGCCGCCGGGCGGATGCGCGGGGCCTGATCGAGCGCATCGGCGAACTGATCGCACGGGCGCACCAAGCTGGGTTTGAACATCTCGACATGCACGCCGAGAACATTCTCGTGCACACGGTCGGTCCGCGTCAGTATCGGCCGGTGTTTGTCGATCTGCAGAGCGCGCGACTCGGGCTGCCGGTGACGGACGCGGCGGTCGTTCGGAATCTCGCGCAGCTCAATCAATGGTTCCGCCGCAACAGCCCGGTCGGCGACCGTATTCGTTTCCTGCGGTCCTATTTTCGCTGGCGAAACGAATATGAGGCGACGCTGCCGCACGGGCGCGCACTCGGATTGAATTTCGAACAGCTCGTGAAGGAACTGGTCGTCGCCGCGGATCGCCACGCGAAGCGGCTCTGGTCGCGGCGCGATCGTCGGGCATTTCGCGACGGGCGCTATTTTGCCCGGCTGCGGTGCGGGGGCGGCTGGCGCGGGCTCGTTTTCGTGCGCTGCAAGCACGCGCTCGCCGGTTCGGATGTAACGCGGCGCGAGTTGGCCGCAAGCTGGTGGCGGGCAACGCTCGTCAATCCGCTGCGCTGGTTTGGGCCCGGAGCCGTGCTGGCCAAGAAGTCACATTCCGCGGCCGTAGCGCGGGTCACACTGAATCATCCGGATGGATCGATTGAAGTGATCGCCAAGCGGCCGCTGGCGCGCGATATCGGACGCGGCCTGCGTCGTCTTCTGCCGCCGTCGCGCAGCGCGCGCGGCTGGACGATGGGGCACGCGCTGCTGAACCGCGATATCCCCGCCGCCCGGCCGCTGGCGCTGGTGGAGCAGCGCGTCGGCCCATTCGAGCGCGACAGCATCCTGCTGACGGAGGTCGTCCCCGGCGCTCGAGACCTCTGCGAATACCTGGAATACATGGGGGCGACGCTGCGCGGGCGGGAACTCATTCGCCGCAAACGGGCACTGAGCGCTGTGCTGGTCGCACACGTACGTCGGCTGCACGAGCGCGGCTTTGTTCATCGCGATTGCAAGGCTGAGAACATCCTGATCTGCGACGAGCCGCTGCGGGCAGTCTGGATTGACATGGACGGCATTCGGCGGCGCGCGGCGCGTCCGCAGGATATTCGCCGAGCGCTGGCCCGGCTATTCGAAAGTTTGATGGACGTCCCGCTGTTAACGCGGACCGATCGCCTGCGGTTCCTCAAACGCTATTTCATGCGATTCGGAAGTCCCGTGGATGCGTGGCGGGGCGAGTTGCGTGCGATCGAGGAGCTCGCGACGGTCAAGCACGCCGAAAAAAATGTACGCCGCGAGTGGAAGCTCAAGCACTACGGCCGCGAGTGACGCCGCCTGCCGGGCAACCCGGAAGCCGCGAGTAATCCCAGCGCGTCGCCCAGCCGTCTCCATTCCCAACGCTGGCGTCCGAGCGGATCACTGATCACCGCCTTCATTCCCGCCGCAACCGCCGGTCGATACTGCTGGGCCCGAAACGCGGCATCCCGCAGGGACGCCAGGCACCGCAAACGACCGCGCCGCCAGGCAGCAATGCATTCGGCTCTACCACGGAGCAGCGGGCGCATGGCGCGGCGTGCCCTCAATTCGTACTGCAACTGGCGGACGGAATCGTTTGAGAGGGAGCCGGGCGTTGCCGTGGCGTAGTACGTGAGCGGATCTGCGAGGCAGAGGAACGGGCCGCAATTTGCCAGCCGCGCCCACAGCTCGTAGTCCTCGGCCTGGCGCAGCTCCGCGCGAAATCCCCCGACGTGCTCCAGCGTCGATTTGCGGATGAGTACGCTGGAAGGCGGGATGAAGTTCCAATCCAACAGTGCCGGCAGGCAGTCGACGGGCTGATTGAGCGGCAGATCGGCAATTCTCCGCAGTGCTCGCGAACCATCGGGCGCGATGTTCTCGGTGCGCGTCGTGCAGAGCACGCACTCGGGACTGCGGGTCAGTGCCTCCAGTTGGCGGTCGAGCTTTTCCGGGTGCCAGGCGTCGTCGTCATCGAGCAGCGCGATGAACTCGCCGCGGGCGTGCGCGATTCCGGTATTCCGCGCGGCGGCCAGACCGCCATTTTCGCGGCGGATCATGCGCACCTCGATTCCGGCCGGGAGCATGTCGGGCAACGCAAGGGGCGGTTCAGTGCCATCGTCGACGACGATGATCTCGCACTGGCGGATGATCGTCTGCGCGAGAGCGGAGTCGAGCGCGGCCGGCAGCAGATGGGCGCGGTTGTAGCTGGGGATGATGATCGAAATGCGCGTCATGTCGGCACCTCGCGCAGAGTGAATCGTTGCGTCTCGTCGTCGAAGACAACCAGCGGTGGAAAATTGAACAAGCGCTGATAGGCCCGCTGCACGCGCCAGCTCTTGCGGAGCAGGGGAATTCTGCGCCAGAAGCGGTCGAAGGGCTGGAACCGCGCGAGCGATGCGCGGTCTTGGTCTGACCGCGGCTCAGCCGCCAGGATCTCCCGCGCTTCGGCCAGATACGCTTCCATATTGCGCCGACTGAGCGATTCGCGTCGTTTGCGAAAGCCTCCGATCAGCACGTCGGCCGTATGAAGCGGGGCATGGCGGAAGAACCGCATCCACAGTTCCATATCGGCGGCGAAACGATAGCGCGTCTCGATGCGACCGCCGGCCGCGTTCCAGAGCCGCCGTCGCCAGAGGGTCGATTCCTGCTGAATGAACTGAAAATCGCCGCGCAGGAAGCGCGCGCGTGACCAGCGGTTGCGGCAGTGGGGGACGTATGTGCGGCCACGCGGATCGAAAAGCATCGGCGTGCCCGTGATCCAGTCCACGGTCGGGAGCTGAGCGAAGATCTCTGCGACGCTCCAGAGCGTATTGCGCATCAGCATGTCGTCGGCGTTCAGCCAACCCATGATCTCGCCGGTGCTTCGCTGAAGCCCGGAGTGCAAAGCGTGGTACGGGCCGGCGTCGTCGCGGCTCTCCCAGTGAGAGAGATAGCGTTCGTAGCGACGGAGGATGCGCGGCGTGTCATCGGTGCTGCCGCCATCCATCACGATGTATTCAAGATTCGGATAGCCCTGTTCGAGAACGGAAATCAGCGTCGCTTCCAGAAATTCGCCGTGATTGCGGCAGGGGGTGACCAGCGTGATGCGCGGGAGCGCCTCTCGTTGGCCACTCGGGCGAATGCAAGGATTCCGCATGATTTCCGGTGTGACAGGCGGGGAGATTTCGGTGCGCGGCGCGCGGGCGAGCGTCGTCATGCGCCGCCTCCGGCGATGGCGGCGGCGGGTACGCGCGAGTCACGCGGGGTCGATGGGTTCACCTGTCGCAGCGGCGCGTCCCAGTTCAGGCAACGCGCCAGAAAACGCGAAAACCAGCCGCGGCTGTTGCGCGTAACGCGACCGTGGCGAACTGCCCAAGCGGACAAAGGCGTCGTATTCGTGCTCATACTCGCGGCGGGCAATCTCGACGTGCGACGTGCGCCAGACGAACGTTCGTCCCCACGCGCTGGCCGCCGCGCCGCGGTCGAAGTGCGCGCAAATTCGATGATGCGGCGTCGAGCGCGCAAAGTCGCCGTCGCGCGACCAGCCGGTGCGAAGATGTTTCGATCTGTTCGGGAACGCCCCCGACGTCATACGCCACCACGAGCGTGCCGGACGCCAGGGATTCGAGCACGGTCGGTGGGTAGTTTTCCGCGCGTGAGAAACAGAGCAGAGGTCGCCCGCCCGCGTAGACGCGCAGCCTTGCGCGTCGCAGGAATTCAAGCTGCCCCGTCATGCCGCTTGCCGCGAGCAGTTGGCGACTGCCGGCCCCCGACCACGAGCAGTTGCAGCCGTGAATTCGCTCCCGGGCGAGCGCAGCGCATCGACGGCGTCCGCTCCACCCTTGAATGGGTCGAGCCAACTTCCGCCGCTCATGACGATCGTCGGGCGGTCGCGCTGGAGTCCGAATTCTTCGCGAAGGGCGGCGCGCTGCATCGTCGTAACCAGATCTGTATCGATCGGCGAGCGGATAATGCGCGCAGCGAGCCGTCGCAGGGCTGGATGCGCGCGAACTCGTTCTGCCAGCCAGCGCGACGGCGACGCTCAGGCGCGTAGAGCCGGCCGCGCCGAATGAGCAGCGGCTTGATGCGCCGGTAGAGCGCGCTGCGGTCGACGCTGGTCATGGGGTAGACCGCCTGGCGAACGCGCTACAGGCGTTCTGCCAGCGCGTGTGCCGCGCGCCGTCGTCGTATTCCCAGCTCGCCCCAGAAGTCGTGCAGGGTCCAGACGATCGGTTTTTCGAAGCCCCACAACGGCAACCGAGCAGCGATAGATATTCACCGTGAATGTTGTGCAGATGCAGCACGTCGGCCGCGTAGTCCGCGTGGCAGCGCCATAGCAGCGACTCGACGTGTCCGATCTCCGGGAACCCGACGGAATTGAGCCATTTTGCCAGCGGCCGCGTGCGCCAGTAGAGCGCCTGCCGGCTGTGTGGGTCGCCATTCGGATTGTCGCGCACGAACGACGTAACGCCGTGCCCCTGCGCGCGCAGCGACTCGGCCAACTGCTCGCCGCAGCGTCCCGCGCCGCCGCCGGTTTGCTGGGCGGCGATCATCAGAATGTTCAGGCGCTCCGCGGGCGCAGACGATCGCATATCGCTATCCCCAATATCGGCTGTCGGATGCGGTGCTGCGCCAAATGGATCGCGCAGGAATCGCGCACGGCGCACTTCGAGGCCGCACTGGCGAGGACCGATAGATCAGTGGGTGTCCGCTGGAGGCCTGAGCCTATGTCTGCGCCCGCGATCCGGGTGAGATCGCTCGGAAAGCGCTATCGCATCGCCGTCCCGCAGCCGGCGCGTGGCGCGTGGTCGCGTGCATTGAGTTGGTTACATCCCCGCGCGCCGATGGCAAACGGCCACGAGTTTTGGGCGCTGCGCGAGGCTGAATTCGACGTGCAGCCCGGCGAAATCCTCGGGCTGATCGGCCGCAACGGCGCGGGCAAGAGCACACTGCTGAAGATTCTCTCGCGGGTCACCGAGCCGACGACCGGCCGGGCGGTCGTGGATGGCCGCGTCGGCAGCCTGCTCGAAGTGGGCACGGGCTTTCATCCCGAGTTGTCGGGGCGCGACAACATCTATCTGAACGGCGCGATCCTGGGCCTGACGCGCGGCGAGATTCGGCGGCGCTTCGACGAGATCGTCGCCTTCGCCGAGATTGAGAGATTCCTCGACACACCGGTGAAGCGCTACTCGAGCGGCATGTACGTCCGCCTCGCGTTCGCCGTGGCGGCACACGTAGAGCCGGAGATTCTGCTGGTCGACGAAGTGCTGGCCGTCGGCGACGCCGGTTTTCAGCGGAAATGCCTTGGCCGCATGAGTGATGTGTCGCAGTCCGGGCGGACGATCGTTTTTGTCAGCCACAATCTGGCAGCGGTGGAGGGGCTGTGCCGGCGCGGCATTGTGCTGGAGTCCGGTCGCCTCGTTTTCGATGGCGGCGTGCGCGAAGCGCTGCAGCGCTACATGAACTCCCACGGGGGCGGTGAGCGGCGGCCACTCGCGGAGCGCGACGATCGCACGGGCAACGGGCAGTTTCAGTTTCAGGGGCTGAGACTGCGCGGCGAGGATGGCGAGGAAATTCCGTGCCTTACCACCGGGCGGGATGCGTTGCTCGAGCTTGACTTTGAATGCCGCGCCACGCGCGAGATTCGCGACATCGAGATCGCCATCGGCCTCGATTCATCGTTGGGTCACCGAATCGCACATCTCAGCAGTTCGGTCAGCAGCGAAGCCTTGGAGACGCTGCCGCGCGGCGCGGGTCGCATCCTGGTGGATTTGCCGCGCGTTTCCCTGCTGCCCGGCCGCTATCACTACTCGCTCTTCGCCCGTGCCGGCGGCGAGATCCTGGATTGGATTCAGAATGCGGGCACGTTTGACGTGGAGGCGGGCGATTTCTATCGCAGCGGGCGGTTGCCACCGGGCGGCATGATCTGTCTCGATTTCCGGTTTTCAGCGCGGGAGGCGGCGTCATGTTCGTGACCGCGGTGGGCCGCTCCGTCCTGCGAGAGGGCCGGCGCTTGCGCCGCTATCTGCGACGCCGCGCGCAGCCATTCCCCGCGCCGATCGCTCGCCCGGGATGGTGGTCGGCGCTCCGCAGTTACGCAGATTGGAAACGGTCGCTGCGACAGGGCAGCCCGTTGGAAGATCGGCGGCCGTGGGTCGCCTATGGTGCGATCGACTTTCTGCGGCGGATCGTGCGGCCGGGCATGCGCGCGTTCGAGTGGGGCGGCGGCGGATCGACGGTATTCCTGCTGGATCGGGGTGTCACTCTCACCTCAATCGAACATGACGCCGATTGGTTCGCGCGATTGCAGGAGCGTCTCAGCGAGAGCGGCCTGAGCTCAGACGTACGCCTGGTTCCGCCGGACGCTGCATGCGCCGAACGCGCGGACCCCGGCGATCCGAATAATTATTTTTCGACCGATCCGCGGCAGGTCGCGCAGAGCTTCCGCGACTACGTCGGCGCGATTGATAGCGTCCCGGATTCCTCATTGGACCTCGTTCTTGTTGACGGCCGGGCGCGCCCGGCCTGCGTTCGGCACGCGCGAGCGAAGGTGCGCCCCGGCGGCTGGCTCATGCTCGACAACGCGGATCGCTGGCTCATGCTCGACAACGCGGATCGCGCGCACTATCAGCCCGCGATTGCCGCGCTGCTCGCCGATTGGCCGCGGCGCGATTTTGCCGGTCCCGCGCCCTACGTCGAGCATTTCGTCTGCACGTCCGTTTGGCGGAAAGGAGTGCGTTAGACCGTGCGTGTCGCGATCGTCCAAATATGGCACAACGAGCGCATGGGCTACGTGGATCGCTTTTTGCCGGCCGCGCTGGCGGAATTGGGCTGCGAAGTGCACCTGGTCACGTCCGATGCGAAGCCGCATTTTGAGCATCCGAATTACCGCGAAATCTATGAGGCGGCTTTCGGACCGCCGCTCGCTCCCTGCGGCACGCTTCGGCGATCTGACGGCGTGACCGTGCATCGATTGCCGCACGGTCGCTGGCGCGGCCGATTGCGGATTCGCGGGCTGTATCGAACGCTGGCGGAGCTGCGGCCCGACGTCGTGCAGGGATTCGAGGTCAATTGCCTAACAAGCTATGAAGCGGCGGCCTATCGGCTTTTTCTTGGGTACGCGTTGTTCCTGGAAGCGCACATCCACGCTTCAGTCTTCGCCGACGCGACTCACTCATTGCCGCTTTCGCGACGGATCGAGTGGGCGCTCTATCGCGCCTGCGTGGGACGGCCCCTCTCCGCGCTGACGACGGCGTGTCACCCGATCAGCAGCGATGCGGCTGACATCGCCGTGCGTTTTTTTGGCATGTCGTCGCACAGGACGGCGGTCGCGCCGCTCGGGACCGACACGCGACTCTTCCGACCGGCCGTCTCGGATGCCGAACATGCGGCGCGCGAAATGCGGCGGCGGGAGTGGGGCGTTGATGATGCAGACGTTCTTTGCGTTTACTCCGGTCGCCTGACTAAAGACAAAGGGCCGGCGCTGCTGGCCCGGGCCATCGCGAAACTGCGAAATGGCGGCGAGCGGTATCGCGGCTTGTTCATCGGGTCGGGCCCGTCCGAGATCGAGTCGGAAATCGCCGCGACGCCCGGCTGCACGCTTCATCCGTTTGTGGATGTCGAGGCATTGCCACAACTCTACCGGACGGCGGACATCGGCGTCTGGCCGCGGCAGGAATCGACGAGCCAGCTTGATGCGGCCGCGTGCGGGCTGCCGCTGGTGCTTAGCGATCAAGTTCGCGTGACCGAACGGATCGACGGAAACGGCTTTGTCTATCGCGAGGGTGACGTGGATGCGCTGGCGAACGCGCTCCTCCGTTTGCGAGACGCGCAAATTCGCCGCGCGATGGGCGAGCGCGGCCGGCGGAACATAGTCGCGAATCTAGATTGGCTGCACCTGGCGCGCATGCGCCTGCGTGAATATCAGCACGCTCGCCCCGGTTGCGTCGTGCAGCGCGGAGCGACTGCATGCCCCTGACGAGCGACCCACGTGCGTCTCAGCAACTCGATACGTCCGCATTGCTCGGACGATTCAAGCGGATTCTTCGAACCGCCGTGCGGTCGTTCAGGCCGCGAGCAGCCGACGCGCCGCCCACTAGCGGCAATTCGATGCGCGCGGGACTCGCGCGTGCGGCGGCACGCGGCACGCCGATCGCCACGGTCATCGACGTCGGTGCCAGCGACGGGCGCTGGACTCGGCAGGCGCAGGAATTCTTCCCATCGGCCGGCTATCTGATGATGGAAGCCCAGACGTTGCACGCGCCGCGCCTGCGAGAGACGTGCGCTCAACTTCCGAACTGTGCGATGGAGTTGGCCGTGGCCGGGCCGCGCGACGGCCAGATCCACTTTGACGCGACCGACCCTTTCGGCGGCGTCGCGGATTGGAACGCAACCGGCGCGGCGGACGTGCTGTTACCC
>JBGAJB010000424.1:0-2043 GCA_044225155.1 Phycisphaerae bacterium
ACTCTGAGCCCGCTTCGTTTGCGGGGGATATTTATGAGGGGAATTTTGTGCGCCGCTGTCGCCGTTGCGGCGATATTGGCGTTCGCCGGCAACGCGCATGCCATGACGCGCGTGAGCTTTTCAACCGGCGTGGACTATTCCAACGGCGATTACGGCACTGGCAGCGACACCGAAGTGATCTCTGTGCCGCTCGCTGTTCGCGTCACCAACGGCGATTGGTCCTTCCGGGCGTCCATCCCCTACCTGCAGATTCGCGGCAACGCGGACGTTGTCGACGTCTCAGACGGCGGCGGCGCTGAGACGGGCAGCGGCACGGTTACGCGTTCGGGCACAGAGCGAGGCTTCGGCGATACGACTCTATCTTTGACGCGCTCATTCACCAATCTCGGGGGCGCCAATTCCGGAATCTATCTCGACATCACCGGCCGCATTCGTCTGCCCACCGGTGATGACGACAAAGGTCTAGGCGTCGGCGCGACCGACTACGCGATCGCCGGCGAGCTTGGCGTCAGCCGCCAAAATTCCGGTGGCTATGTCAACGTGGCCCGCCGCTTTCTCGGCGATCCGAGCGGCGAAGATCGCCAGGACGGTTGGCAAACCAGCCTCGGCGCGTGGGTTCGCACTGGCCAACGCACGACGGTGGGCGCAACCTATTTCTGGCGCGAAGCTTCATTCCGAGGCGGCGATCAGCCCAGCGAGGTCGGGGCCTATGTCGCGTATCGTCTCGATGACAAATGGCGCGTTTCACTAAACGCGAGCGCTGGCCTTAGCGATGGCAGCCCAGACGAAAGCATCGGTCTGCGCTTCACCTACCGCCCAACTTGGACGCTGCATCACCGCGGTTAAGCATTGGCGAAACGATTAAGCCGCCGCACCGAAAGGAGCGGTGGCCTTCTTTTACGTCAAACCTACGGCCGCCGTGGTGCAGTCGCTGCGGGTTGCGTTTGCCCTTGTACGTCTTGGCCTCGCAGGTACTCGACAACGGCGTCGACATCGCCCTGCTCCAAGCGGAGATTGGGCATCGGCAGATTACGATAGCGCGCAAGCAACGCCAGCGCGGTTGGGTCGCGTTCGGCGATCATGCGGTCTGGCTCACGGATCCAGCGGCGCAGCCACGCCGGATCTCGCGCGCTTGCGACACCGCGAAGATCTGGGCCGAGGCGATCGCCCTCACCGATCGTGTGGCACGAGGCGCAGCGCGTGCGGAAAATGTAAATGCCGGCGGAGGTGTCCGTGACACGGCCCGCTGCGGCGTAGCTTTGACGGGTCGGCGCGTTTTGGCGACCGGCTGACGAGAAGTTGTGCAGCTCTTCGCCGAGAATATTGGCGATGTTCTGCGGGTTCTCGAACGACGAGCGCTTGATCCATTGTCCTGTCGTTTCGTTGCCGAGCATCAGGCTGGCTTCGTGTTCCGAGAGATTGTTGGGATCGGCTGCCGTGATGCCGAGCCGGCGCTGCAGCAGTGTTACGTCCTCCGGCGATCCTGTCAGAAAGGTCCAACCCGGGCCGACGTTATACGTGCGCATAAAGCGCGTGAGCGTGGCCGGTGTGTCGCGCTGCGGATTGATCGATATCGAATACATAAAGATGTCGCGACCAACGCGATCGCCAAGGATTTGCTGCACCCGCCGCAGCGACGCGGTGTCGAGTGGGCAGATGCTCGTGCAGTTCGTGTAGATGAAATTGACGACGACGACTTTGCCTCGAATGACGTCGTCGTAGAAGCGCAGGTGGTGGCCGTTCTGATCGGTCAGCACTACGTTCGGGAAGTAATCGCGGTGCCAGCGGCCCTGAGCGAGGGTCGAACTAGGCAATCCAAACGCGAGGCCCAACGCACACGCGGCGAGCGCCGCTAGGCGACTGCGCCAACCCTGCCGTGCCGTCCCGCGCTTCATTGGAGAAGTCCCCGCCTCTTTCACAGTGAGGGCGCCCAAGCCGAAACTGGGACGCCCTCCAAGTTCATGCATTTACCGTTCCAACCACTACCTGCCGCCGGCTGCGGTCGCCCCCCCGGTGCCCGCAGTCGAGACCGGCAGACCGAAG
>JBGAJB010000061.1:0-16152 GCA_044225155.1 Phycisphaerae bacterium
CGCGCCTCCTTCATCGTCACCAGCGCTGCACGGGTTACAAGATTGTCCGCCAGGCCGTTCGCGACCGCTGCCAGCGTGTGACTGCTGCACGGGCAGATGACCATGCCGTCCGTCAGAAACGAGCCGCTCGCAATCCGCGCCCCGATTTCGCGCGGCCCGTAGAGCGTCGCGTTTAACACCGGGCGCCCGATGAGCGCCTCCAGCGAAAAATGCGTGATGCCCAGTTCGTCGGCGATCACCTCGCGCCCCGGCCCCGACACGACGACATGCAGGTGCAGGTCGTTATCCACGAGACACTGCGCGAGTTTTCGCGCGTAGGGCGCGCCGCTCGCGCCCGTAATCCCCAGCACGAGTTGCTTCATGGCCCATCCCTCAGACTGACCGCCGGCGAGTCGAGCAGCCGCAACCGCTCGCGCGCCTCGACCGCCCACACGCTGTTGCCGAAATCCCGCATGAGGCTTCGCAGGCGGCTTAGGCCCCGCGTCCGCCGCTCGCCGGCATTCTCGCCCAGCGACTGTAACTCCAGGCTGGCCAGGTGAAACATCGCCTCCGGCAAGCCGTCGCCGTCGCGCGGCAGGCGCCCACACAGCCCCGCGAGCCTTTTCTCGCGTACCTCCGCGTCATCGCCGAGCAGCGCCCACCGCACCGCGATGTTGTCTGCCAGCTTGGCGCCCGGGAAGCGCTCCATCAGCTCCAGCAGCGCTGCCGCGAATTCCGTGCGATGCTCATCCAAGCCCAGGTACTGCTCCAGCGGCTCATCGCCCCAGCGCGGATCGGAGCGATTTTCGCGCAGCAGCGCCTCCAGGCGCCGCGCCTCCATTCGATACGCACGCCGATCGATCGCCAGGCTCGCTTCAGGCGCCTCCGCCGCCAACAGGCCGGCCGTGCCCGGTTGCGTCGCGGCCGTCGAGGCATTCTCGAACCGTTCGTGACAGAGTTGCGTGATTCGCAGGGCTTCAAGCGCGGCGTCGATTTTGCCGCGCCGCACGTGCAATTGCGCCAACCGCAGGCCGGCCGGAATCGCGAGCGGCGTCCGCTCCCACGCGCTCAGCAGTGTTGACCAGGCCGACTCCGACTGCGGATGCGGAAAATCCGTGTAGAACTCCAGTCGCGGCGTCGGACCATCCAGCCGCCGTTCGTCCAGCCGCGCGTCCAGCACCTCCGCCTGCAAAAAATGCGCGTTGAACGCATAGCGGCTGCGAGGATGATCGGAGATGAACCGCTTGCAGGCCTCATAGGCCGCAAACCGGTCAGTCAGGAACTCCGCCTGCCAGTACCGGCGGACCGCGCGCTTGAGCTGCTCCACGTCGCCCGCCCAGAGCGAGCCGAACTGCTCATTGCCGAATGCGTCCGCCCGACCAGTCCATTCGTGGAACAACGCCCGGATGCGGCGCTGCGTTTCCTGCTCGCTCAGATTCACGGCGAAGCGCCGATTGGATGGGCCGTATTGGAGTTCCAAAACGCGATAGGCGAGTTCATCGACGCCGACGCGCAGATGAAACAGCACAATCGGCGTCGCAAACATGACCGCCACGACCGGTGCGATCGCGCCCGGCCGGTAATTCACGATTCGCGCGATGATCAGGACCAGCGCGATCATCGCGCACGCTCCCAGAATCGCCAGCACCCACGGCGCGGCCAGCAGCGTGCGCTCGATCGGCGAGGCGCTGCCGAATTGCTCCGAACCACCGCGCGTGGCCAGGTAGAGGTAAGCCAGCACGAGCAGCATTCCGAGCAATGCCGAGCCGAAGCGGAACTTCATCCGGAACGGCTTGACCGCCGCGAGAATGCAGCTTCCCAGCAACGTAAACGCCAGCCACGGCATGTGGGCAAAGATCGCCACCGCCGCAAGAAACGGCAGCGCGCAGACGAAGCGGTACAAGATCGCGATGACGATCGGGATGCCGACCAGCGCCGCGATCAGCAGGCCCAGCACGACGGCGTGAATCGGCGTGCGCTCCACGCTGATCGGCTGAAGGATGTAGTCGTTCAGGCTCGGGGAATGATCGGCCCAGAAGCTGGCCGGCGAGGCATAGCTCGCCCACGAGAAATCGAAAAGGGTCGCCTCGCGCAACCAGAAGCCGAATACGCACAAGCCGCAGAAAAGAACCAGGTCGACGAAAAGCAGGATGATCGCGCGCACGCGATATTTCGGTTCGGTGCGCGACCAGACGTCGACGATCTCGCGCGGGGCAGTCGCCTCCGCCCGCGACGGTCCGGTCGCGTCGGAAAGCGTTGCGGCGGTGGTCATGGGCGCACGTTCATCATTTTCCGTGTCCGCGCAGCGCTGCTAGTGCGCCGCTTCGCGCAGGACATGATCCTCGACGTAGATGGGAACGTCCGTGCCGGCTGTGAGCGCGATCGCGTCCGACGGCCGGCTGTCGATCTCGACGATTTCGCCGTTCTGCCGCACGAGCAGCTTGGCGTAAAACGTCCCTTCACGCAGGTCGTTGATGATGACCTTCTCGAGTTCTCCGCTCAGCAGGTCGATGACGTTGGCCAGCAATTCGTGCGACATCGGGCGGGAAATCTGCTCGCCGCGAATACGCCGCTGGATCGCCACCATCTCGGCCAATCCGATGACGATGGACAGGCGGCGCGGGCCGTTTCGCTCGCGCAGCACCAGGGTGTGCATGTCGCGCGTCTCGGTCAGCACGATCTGCGCGAGGTCGACCCGCACTTCCATCTGCTGCGCCTTTCTCGTCCACAGAGGCTATCTTTCGAAATCGCCGCTGGCAAGGCGGAGTGTATTGCGCCGCGATTCCCGGTAATGCGTCCCATCCGCCTCAGGAGCCGCGAATTTGATCCGCTGGGCGCTGGTTATTTTGACCGTCCTGCTCGGCCTGACGATCGCCGGGCTGGCGCTGGGCGAGCGGGCGCCTCGCGCTGACTTTGTCGTCGCGTCCGAAGAGCTGCGCACGATCGATCCGCGGCGCGTCAGTTATGCCGACGAAATTCAGGTCGCGTCGGCGCTGTTCGAGGGCCTCACCCGCCTGAACCCGACCACGCTGGAGCCCGAGCCGGGAATCGCCGAGCGCTGGGAATTCGCCGCCGATCGCCGCAGCGTGACATTTTATCTTCGTGCCGGCGCGGAATGGTCGGACGGCGCGCCCGTTACCGCGGCCGATTTCCGGCGCGGATGGCTGACGGCTCTCACGCCCGCGACAGCCGCCCAATACGCCAATCTGCTCTTCGTTATCGACGGCGCGCGAGAATATCTGGTGTCCCGCGGCGATGCCGATCCGACGAACGACACGCCGGCCGACGCCGTCGGAATCGACATCACCGACGAGCGAACACTGCGCGTGCGGCTGAATGCGCCTTGCTCCTATTTGCTCGACCTCGTGGCGATGTCGGTTTTCGCGCCCCTTCATCCGGACGCGGAGCGGCTGACACACGGCGCGCGTCGGCGATGGCGTTCACGCTCGACCGCTGGGACTTCAAGCGCGCCTGTTGCTGCGGCGCAATCCGCGCTTGTGGGATGCCGCCCACATCAGCCCCGGGACGATCGAGATCTTCATGACCGCCGATCCCAATCTGGCGCTGACGGCCTACGAGTCCGGCCGCATCGATCTCGTCCGCACGATTTTGCCCGAGACGGCGCGCCTCTTGGCGGCGCAGCGGGCCGCGGGAAAGAGAGCGGACTTCCAGACTGGCGAGCGCTTCGCCACGTTCTTTCTCCGCGTCAACTGCACTCGGCCCCCCTTGGACGATTCCGTAGTGCGTCGCGCTTTGGCGCTCGCGATCGACAAGGCGGCGATCTGTCGCGGAGTGCTCAGCCTCGGCGAATCCCCCGCTGACACGTATGTACCGCCCAGTGCGATTCCGCTGATGCGCCGCCCAGGGCCCAACGGGCATTCCGTCGAATATCGCCCGCCGCATGGCCTCGGCACGGGTCTGACCGCGGCTGAGCGCGCCGCGCTGGCCCGCGAGTTACTCGCCCGCGGCGACCGGCTCGCGCGCCTCCGGGCACGCCCGCTGGAGCTGGCATTCAGCAGCGACCCGCCCGTGCAGGCGCTCGTCTGCCAGGCGATTCAGGAAATGTGGCAGCGCGAGCTGGGCATCCAGGTTTCCGCGCTGCGACTCGAACGCAAGGTGCTCAGCGAGCGCATCCGCAAGCTCGACTATGACGTCGTCCGCAGCGATTGGTACGGTGACTATTTCGATCCGATGACGTTTCTCGACATGTACACGTCCGGCAACGGCCAGAATCGCACGGGCTGGAGCAACGTGGAATACGACCGGCTCATCGCGACCGCCGCGAGCGAGGCGGATGATCGGCGGCGATTCGACGCCCTCGCGGCGGCGGAGCGCCTGCTGACCGAGGACGAACTGCCGATCATCCCGATCTACTTTCGGCGCGGCTCGATCTTGCTGCGCGATTCGTTTTCCAATCTGGTCGACAATCCGCGCGAAATTCTCCCGCTTCACCGCGTAATCAAACAGTGAGCAATATTCTGTGGCGTTGAGACCAGTTCATAGGCTAGCGCTGGGAAGACGTGTTTCGCACTTCGGGCACGACCCGAAACGCTTGTCCGCGTGGATTCCACCAGCCGGTACCTTCGCATCGCGCGCAAAGTTCGCCACGATCGAGCCAGGCAAAAAAGAGCATCAGCGCGCACGCCACAGCGAGGGCGCTCACGCCCGCACCTGCGCGCAAAACAAGCGGCTCCGTCAGCCAGCCCATCTGAGCGCCGCCCCACCAAATCAGCGCGAGGAACGCCGCCAGACCGGCAAGAACCCACCAAAATCGCTCGTAAGTTTTTCCAACACCGCGGCAGCCTATGCAGCGCTCAGTCAACAACGCGCGGTCGCACTTGGGACAGGCGCTCTCCGCTAAACCTGAAATATCCATTCCGCAGGTGGGGCACGCGACGGGCTCCGGCGCATCGCCCCAAATCACCGTCCAGCATTCCAGAAAGGGCGGAAACGCCACCCGCGACCACCAAGACTCGTTGTGGCTGGGAAAGCGGCGTTGCATTTCAGAGATCAGGTCATCAAAGCCATCGGTCGATTCGCTCACGACGGCGTAATGATCAGTCCCGTGAATTCGGAATCCGAGGCAGATTTCATCCACCGTAAAACAATCCTGCTTCCACGCGGCGATGCCCCGGACCTCTTTCCACCGGACGTGAATTGAGTGGCCGGCCGAGTATTCGATCTCGAATCCGTCAGTTCCCAGCCGAACCGCGCTCTGCGTCCCGTTTTTCTTTCGAGCCGCCACGCGACCTACCCTGCGGGCTTTACCGGCGGCGGGCCGGGAAAGGCAGGCTGCGACCGGAAATGCGCGACCGGGTCCGGAAGCGGCAAAGGATGCGGCAGCGCGTACAACTCGCCGTAATCGAAGCCGGCCCGCCCGCCCTCGACCGCATCGAACGCGCGAATGCGGTGCAGCAGCCGCTCCAGCCGCGCCGGCGGAAACTGCGACTTGTAGGCGGAAATCGCCGCCAGCTTCTGCTCGATCACGTCGCTCGTGTCGATCACAAACGTCGAATGCCAATGGCCCGGCTCGGCCGCAATGTGCACGGGGCGATACCAGAGCCAGTCGATCCGATGCGGCGAAGTGTGATCGAACCGCTCGTCCCACTTCGTGAGCTGCGAATAGAAGCGCGACGCTTCGAGAATCAGTTGCGCCTGATAGTGATCGGGCGACGCGGACGGCGTGCGGCCGGCCATCCCGACCACGATGCTCGGCTTGTGCCGCCGTAGCACGGTCGCCACGGCGTAGCGCGCCGGCGGGCCGTCCATCAACTCGCGATTCGTCAGCGTGAGCGTCTGCACGTGCGTCACGCCCAGGACGCGGGCCGCCTCGGCTGACTCGCGGGCGCGGGTTTCGGGATCGCCCAGCGGCGTCGGCTCGCCGTTGGTCAGATGTACGACGCCGACCTTATGGCCCTGCTTGATAAGCTTGGCGATGGCGCCGCCGCACGTGATTTCCAGATCATCAGGATGCGGCATGAGAAAAACGATGTCGAGCTGCGCGTGACTCATGAATCCTCCTCGCGACGATCGTAGCCAGTGGCCGGAATCCCGGCTTGCTCAGGAATTTCGCCCTGATTCCGATGGATCGCAACGCGCTAGACCAGCGGAGTTTCAACGAGCATTGCTACGTGCCCCACTCGGAACTCGTTTGCAGCGCGGCCATGCGGCGCGCGGCCTGCTCAGCCCACACACCGCCACGATCGAGTTGCAGATATCGCCCGAAATGCCGCGCCGCCTCGGCCGCGCGTCCGCGGCGCTCATAGCAATGCGCGAGATTAAAATGCGCATCGCCGTAAAGCGGATCGACCCGCAGCGCGCGCTCCAGCGCGTCGATCGCTGCTTCCAGCTCTCCCAGCTCCTCGCAAACGTCCGCGAGGTTGTACCACGCCTCCGCCATGCCCGGCTGCGACGCGCCCGCGGCGCGGTACGCAGCCCGCGCATCGTCCGCGCGCCCGAGTTCCCGCAGCACGTTGCCAAGATTGAAATGCGCTTCCGCCAGCGTGGGATCCAGCTCGATCGCCCGACGATACGCACGCTCGGCTTCCTCCACCTCCCCGGCCTCCTCGGCCTCCACGCCGCGCGCAAAGCACTCCTCGGCCGATTCGCGATTACCCACGATCGGGCGAATTGATGAGCGATCGGGAGTATTCACCGCAGGCGCATCGAAACGCAGCAGCAACTGCCCTTCAGGCGTTAACAGCAGATCATCCAGTTCCGCGAGCAGCCGCCCACCGCCCTCGCCGAGAATCCGCAGTTGCGCCAGCGGCCGCCGGACATCCGGCAGCAACGCTTCGAGGCGATGCAGGCTCGCGCTGATCGCCTCGGTGCGCACGCCGTGACTCGTCAATTCGGCGATCGTCCGGAGCGCGACGAGATCCTGAAAGTCGTAGCGACCATCCCGCGCTCGTACGAGTCCCAACTGCTCCCAGCGGGAAATCACATCTGTGCTGATTGCCAACGACCGCGCCACATCGTCGAGCGACAGCCGCTTCTCCTCGTCCGCGGTTTGCACCGCCAGGCCGGCCAGCTCGCGGAATTCCCGCTCCGAAATGATCCGCACGCCCGTCCGCGCCGCCCGAAATTCCTCCGCCCGCAACAAGCCCCGGCTCACCGCCCCATCCGGCAACAGCGGCCAGCCGCGCGCCCCGACAACCACGAGCGACGTGAAACGCGTCACGCTCGCATGAATCACGCCACCGTGCGCGCGAACCAGGCGTTCGGCCTCGGCCCGGCCAAGCGTCGCCAGCCGCCCCGTAAACGCCACGCGCGCATGCCGCAGCGCGCTCACTGCGCCGTTCCAGTGCTCGGAGCACTCGTGCTGCTCGCACCGCGCAAGACGACGCGAAAGACGCTGCCGGCTTTCTCGAACTCGTAACGGCCGCTCAGGAGCCATTCCGGCACATAGGGAGAAAACGGCGTCACGACATAGACGCCCCCGGCTCGAATCCGGTCCAACAAGAAATCCTCGTCCGCCCCGTCCCAACCCACTTCGTCCCTCATCCGTGGGAAGATGAGCAGTTGGTGGTCGGGCTCGCTGGTCAGGCGACGATAGTGCAGCGGCCGAACCGTGGTCTGGTCTGCGATCAATACGCTAAAGGGCGGCAACCAGGAGAACATTTCGTCCGCGAAGTGCTCCGGGCCAATGTAGCCCGTCTTCCAAGGTCGTAGGAAGTAGTAGTATTCCTCCCGGTAGGGCAGTGATCGCGTGCCAAGCGGCAGCTCCCAATGTGCGGCCAAGCGCGGAAGCAAGAAGTACGCCGCGACCGGCAACAACGCGAGCGCAACCAGCGGTTTTCGAGCCTGCGGCTTCCATTCCAACACGGCACTCACGCCGATCCCGATCAGGATGCTTAGATTCATCGCGGTGATGATGAAAAACGTATACTGATCCGGCACGTCATACCGAATCGCCCAGTACAAATGGATCAGCGTCAAACCGGCCAGGAACACGCCCATATGCGGCGGCCGCAAGGATCGCAGCCGCGCCAGGCCCACGAAGGCGAGCAACGCAATCGGAGTCGGAAAGTTCAGGACCAGGTACAACGCACTTCGCGCCAGCAAAAGCGGCGTCGGAAACAGGTTGAACACAGCCGCGCTGAAGTCACCTACCAGCGCCGACCGTAGGACTTCCGTCACCGGCATCCCGGCTGCGACTTGCCGCACCATGAGCGCGAGCATCAACCCCGCCCCGAGAAACCACGCGGCCCCGCAGAGCACCAGGGTAAAAAAGTGCAGTTCTTTGCGAGCAATCATCCATAACGTCACGAGCCCCGTCACCGCGAGTGTCAACAGCGCCAAGGGATGATTGCTGAATTCGACGCCGCTGAGCAGATATGCCAACACAATCCAGGCCCTGTGCCGCGTCGCAAAAAAGCGCTCCAGGCTGAGCAGCTGCCCGGACAGAATGGCCGTACTGACGGAATACACCTCTGCCAGTGAACAGTGCTGCCAAAATGTGTGCGAGACCGCCAAGCTCGTCGCGCCGATCGCGGCTGCGTCCCATCTGCCCGTGAGGCGCCGCAGCAACAAGGCGACGTTCGCCACCGTCAATGCGCCAAAGATCGCGGATACGAGATTGGTCTTGTATGCGGATTGGCTGAAGGGCAGGCCTTGAAACAGGATCGCAATGGCATAGTAAAGCGGATGCGAAAGGGCCAGCCCCGAGGACCCTTTTAGATCGCGTTGGAGCACGCGAACCTGCGCCAGGCCGCTGTCCTGCCACAATTCTCCCGGGGCGACGCTGACGACGTAAAGCAGAAGCGCCGCACCCAGCGCGATCAGGTATCCGCGCCGCAGGCTCACGTCGGATTTCTGGGTTCCGACGCCCACATCGTGGCCGCCTAGGACTTCCACCGGCATGCATCGCCCCCAAACCAATCTCGATCCGCGGAAAGCTTATCACCGGCCTCGGCGCTTGCGCGCCGAATGTTCAATCTATCGATAATCGAAAATCAGCCCGAAGACTGGGACGATCGCTCAGGCCGTCGCCACTTCCAGCCCCGGCTCACCGCCCTGCCCATCGTCCGCGACGATGAACACGCGCACCGCCTCAACCAGCACGAGCAGCGCCAACAACACCAGCAGGACCGCCACCCACGGCACCAGCTCCGTCGTCAAACCCGACGCGAAGCCCGCGCGAATCATGCGGCCCAGTTCCCACACGCTGATCGCATACATAAACACGGCCGGCACGCCGGTCACGAACCACACCCACACCGCGCGCGCGTGCGCCCACAGCCAGACCGTCACGCCGATCAGCGTCAGCGCGGCCAGCAATTGATTGCTCGCGCCGAACAGATTCCAGAAGACCTTCAAGTCTCGACCACCGTTCCTGTCTTCGGATCAAGCGGCGCCGAGAGCAGGAACACGAGCGGAGCGACCGTGGTCGCCGCGGTCGCGATGAAGCGCGCGAACGAATCGTGCATGCCGAGGATTTCCTGCAGCACATACCGGCCCAAACGCGTGCAGACATCCAGTGTGTCATAGACAAACGTCGTAAACGCCATCAGCGAGCAGATCGCAAATCCCTTCGGCACGCCCAGCACGCCCAGAAATTCGCCCACGCCCGCCGCATACAGATCATTCGGCGTGCGATTCAGCAGCGCGGAATTCACCGGCAACATCATCACGCAGCAGAGTGACACACCACCGCCACCATCGCTTCCAGCAGCATTCCGCCGTACGCCACCGGCCGCGCATCCGTTTCGCAGCGCAGTTGTTTCGAAGTCGCCCCCGACGCAACCATCGCGTGGAATCCGGAGCACGCCCCGCATGCTACCGTGATGAATAGCAGCGGCATCAACGGCTGACCGGCCGCATTCTGCCAGCCGAGAAACGCCGGGTATTCCGCCTTGTGCCCGCCGAGCACCAGTCCGAGCATGCCGCCGACCAGCGAAATCAGGAGGAAATATCCTCCCAGCAATCCGCGCGGCTGAAGCAACAGCCACATGGGAATCACCGAGGCGATAAAGCAGTAGACGAGCAGAATCACGCACCAGGTCTTCGTCGCAAACGCTTCGCTCCCACCCACATCAAGCGGAATCAGTTGCCCCAGCCAGATCGACACGCCCACCAGTGGCAGGAAAATGATCGTCGCCCAGCCCGCTGACAGGCGCGCGAAGCGCATCAGCAGGCCCATCACCACCGGCAACGCCAGGTACAGCACCGACGAGGTCGCGATGCCCGGCCCGCTGACCGTCGTCCCCTGCTCATCCTGCTTCACACCGATGAACGATCGCGCCGTGATGTCCGTGAATGCGACCACGACATACACCAGCGCCAGCCAGATGAACGCGAGAAACAGGATGTACGCGCGGCGCGACATGTGCTCGCGCACGACCTCCGCGATGCTTCGCGCCTTGTGCCGGACGGAAGCCATCAACGCCGTCAGGTCATGCACGCCGCCGATAAAGATCGAGCCGATCAGAATCCAGAGCAGCGCCGGCAGCCAGCCGAACATCTTGCCGGCCAGAATCGGCCCGACGATCGGCCCGGCCGCCGCGATCGCCGAAAAGTGCTGGCTCAGCAGCGGCATCGGCGCGCTCGGGACGTAATCCACGTCATCCCGCAGCGTGACCGCCGGAACCGCGCGATTCGGATCAAGCCGCAGCAGTCGCGCCAGCAGGCGGCCATACGTGAAATAAGCCACGGTCAACACGATGGCGGAGAGGGAAAGTATGACGAACAGGCTCATGCCGATGAATCCGTTTGCAAACGGAGACCCTACGTGACACAGCCATCATAACCAGCGAAGGCAAAAATCAAGACACGACATGCGAGAAACGAGTGACGAGAAGCGAGCACCGAGAAACGAGAACCCACACGCGGGGGCAAGAAAGAGAGTCGCAGAAAGCGAGAGCCGATCAGTCACGACCGAGAGGGCGAGGCTCCCGCCGAGCCGGGAATGAGGCGGACGCTCTCAGCGCTTGGACGCCGCCGCACGCGTAGCCCGCGCCGCCTCGACCAGCGCCCGAAACAGGTTCAGATGCTCCGGCCGATCCGTCATATCTTCCGGATGCCACTGCACCGCCAGAAACAAGCTGCGCTCCGGATCCTCGGCCGCCTCGACCACCCCATCCGGCGCAAACGCCACGGGCCGCAACCGTCCACCAAGATTCGCCCGATCCACAAGCTGATGATGCCGGCTGTTCACGCGAAAACGCGTGCTGCCGGAAATGCGTGCGAGACCCGAGCCGCTTTCCACCGCGACGTCGTGAAACTCGCTCGCGCCATTCTCGCCGTAATGCCGGAGCGCGCCGCTGCGCGGCAGATCATCGACGTGCTGCACGAGACACCCACCGCGCGCGACGGCCGCGATCTGGCAACCCAGACAGATCGACAGCGTGGGCGTGTCCCGGCGATCCGCCGCTCGAAACAATTCGATGTCGAACGCATCGCGCCGCGGGTGAAGCACCTCGGTCTTCGCGTGCTTCGCCTGGCCGTAATGCCGCGGATCGAGGTCCGGCCCGCCCGTGAAGAGCAAACCGTCAACGTGACTGATGAACTCGTCGAGCATTGCCTCGTCGGCATCCGGCGGCGTCGCAAATAAGAACGGCAAGCCCCCGGCCGCGTAGATCGCGTCCGAGTAAGCGGCATTCAAATACGTCCGCGCCCGCGGCTGCGGGTCAACGGTGGATTCGAAGCTGCACGTGATTCCGATGACTGGCCGCATGCTGGCTCTCCGTGAGAGTCCCGATCGTTGCAATCTCCAGCGCCGAACACGCGTGTTCTACGCCAGCGCCGCTGGCAAGTTCGACTTCGGGTGAATTCAACCCTCGCTACGGCTTGCCCAGGACCTGACTGATTCCCGCGCGCGACTCGCTCGTCAGCCGCCTCGACGCGTTCAGGTTCCGCGCCTCCTGCACGGCGTCGGCGTGTTGCAGGCTGCGGATGCGGTTCATCAGCAGCTTCGTGTTCGCCAGCGCCAGCGGCGGATAGCCCGCGAACATTGTCGCGTAATGTCGCGCGCGGCCCAGCAATTCAACATCGGGCACGACCTCGTTGCACAGGCGGAATTCCAGACTGCGTTCGGCGTTCAGATTCTCGCCGGTCAGCAGCAGCCACTTCGCCTGCCGCTCGCCGACGAGCCGTCGCAAATACGTCATCACGATCGCGGCCACGAGTCCACGTTTGATCTCCGGGTAGCCGATCACCCCTCGGTCGCGCCCGCACAGGACGATGTCGCAGACGGAAACCAGCCCCGCGCCGCCGGCCACCGCCGGTCCATTCACGGCCGCGATCACCGGTTTCGAAAGATTGTCGATCGTTTCGAAGAGCGTCAGCAGGCTCGAAGCGTCATGCTCCGCCTGCTCGGCCGTCGTGGCCCCGACTTCGCGCAAATCGAGTCCGGCACAAAACGCGGGCGCCGCACCGGTGATAATGACGCTCCGCACCCCCACGTCCCCGTCGGCCGCCCGCAACGTCTCCGTCAGCTCCGCGATCAGCGCCCGCGACAGCGCATTCCGCGCGTCCGGCCGATTCAGCGTCAGCTCAATTCCTGCCTCATTCTTCGCGATTTTGAGAATCTCACTCATGCGCAAATAGTAAGGCCCGCCGGAGACGGAACAAAACGCGGCGCGTTCTGAAAGGCGGGCGGTGCGGCGGCCGTCTGCTAGTATCCCGCCATCCGGCACGTGCCGGGATCGCGGGAACTGCCGAGGGAAACGGAGATCAACATGATTCGATCGGATCAATCGCGTCTGGGAACCATACGCGGCGTGCTCTGCGCGCTGCTCATCGCCCTGCCCACCGCCACCGCGCTCGCCGGCGACAAGCCGAGCGGCGAAGAGATCATGAAGAAGTACATTGAGGCCACCGGTGGCGAAGCGGCCTACAAGAAGTTCCACAATCGCGTCGTAACGGGCACGATCGAAGTCCCGGCTGCGAGCATCAAGGGCACGATGACGATCAACGCCGCCGCGCCCAATCACATGCGGCTCGCGATCGACATCGAGGGCTTCGGAAAGACCGATCGCGGGACGAATGGCGAAATCGCCTGGGAGAGCAGCACAATCCAGGGCGCGCGCCTGATCGAGGGCGACGAGCTGAAACAGTTCCTGCGCGAAGCCGATTTCAATGCGGCCCTCGACTGGAAATCGCACTACAAGAAGATCGAAGTCGTCGGTGAGGAAAATGTCGGCGACCGCCCAGCCTGGAAAGTCGAACAAACGACCGACGACGGCAAGGTCGAGACCGTCTTCTACGACAAGGAGACCGGCCTGTCGCTCAAGCAGATCGCCAAGTTCACCACGCCGATGGGCGAGATCGAGGCCACCACGATGCTCGAAGATTACAAGGCCTTCGACGGCATCAAGATGCCAACCGTGATCCGCCAGACGGTCATGGGTAATCAGCAGATCATGAAGTTCGACACGGTCAAGCACAACGTCGATCTTGCCAAGGACGCCTTCATGCCGCCCGATGACGTGAAGGCCCTGAAGAAGTCCGACGCGAAGCCCGCCTCGAAGCCGGCCGATAAGCCCTAGGACTCGTCGCTTTTTCCGTATCGTCGAGATAGCATGACCGCCGGCGGCGGACCTTCGCTGCCGGCGGTCTTTTGTTCAGCCGCGCTGGGGAGTTGGAAGTCTGGGCACGCCTCCGACAAGTTCCGCGAAGGTGACGGGTTCCGGCCGGCGCATTGCGCTCGCCATCGCTCGTTTCAACGAAGAGATCACCGGCGCGCTGGCCGCCGGCGCGCTCGAGACCCTCACCGCCCACGAAGTCGCACGAGCGGATATTCACGAATTTCGCGTGCCCGGCTCGTTTGAGCTGCCCCTGACCGCGCAGGCGCTGGCCCAGAGCCACGCCTATGACGCCGTTGTCTGCCTCGGCTGCCTGATCCGCGGAGACACGCCGCACTTTGAGTACATCTCGTCGGCCGTGAGCCAGGCGATCATGCAAGTCGGGCTGGAAACCGGTGTGCCGGTCATCTTCGGCGTCCTCACGACCAACACGCTCGAGCAGGCCCGGGAGCGGGCCCGCCCCGGCCCCGGCAACAAAGGCGCGGAGGCCGCGCTCGCGGCGCTGGAGATGTGCGGCGTATTGGCGAGCGTCTCCACCTAACGAATTGAAAGGCCTCATCCGACCCCGAGGTGAATCCGCCGCATGGTTCGTAAACGTTCCCAGGCTCGCATGCTCGCGTTGCAAGCGCTCTGCGTCTACGAGGCGCTCGGCGACGCATTTACGCAGCGCCTCTCCGATTTTCTCTCCGACGCCCAAGTGCACGAAGACCTGGAATTCGACGCGCCCCCGCCCAGCGACGTCCTGGCCTTCGCTCGCACGCTCGCCCAAAGCGCCTGGAGCCGCCACGACCAGATCGACGCCGCGCTTGACTCGACCGCCGCACACTGGAGCGTGGTCCGTATGACGCCCGTCGATCGCAACGTGCTGCGTCTGGGCCTGCTCGAACTGCTCGAATTTCCTGAAACGCCGCCGCAGGTCGTCATCAACGAGGCCATCGAACTCGCGCGGCGCTTCGGCGACGCCGATTCGGCCAGCTTCGTGAACGGCGTGCTCGACGCGGCCTGGCGCAAGGATCAACCAGCCGCAAGCCCGACCGAAACAGAATCGGCGCAGCATCCCGACGGATCGGCGGGTTAGCGCCATGGGACTTTTCGATCTCTTCAAGAAAGCGCTCACCAAGACCCGCGACAAGCTCGTCTCGGGACTCAGCCGCGTCTTGCCGATCGGCCGCAAGATTGACGAGGCGCTGCTCGATGACCTGCATGATGCGATGATCGCGGCCGACATGGGCCCCAGCACGGTCGCGATCCTGCTGGAAGAAACGCGCAAGGCCTGGAAGGCCGGTCAGGTGAAGGAAGCGCAGGAGATCCTGCCCTTCCTGAAACGCCGCATCTCTTCGAGCTGGAGCGCGGGCGATCGCCAGATTCGCCGCGCCGCGAGCGGCCCGACCGTCATCTTTGTGGTCGGAATCAACGGCTCAGGCAAGACGACCAGCGTCGCCAAACTCGCCAACTGGCTCCGCAAGCAGGGCAACAAAGTGCTGCTCGGCGCCGGCGATACGTTTCGCGCGGCCGCCATCGACCAGCTTGCCATCTGGGCCCAGCGCTGCGGCGTCGAACTTGTGAAACATCAGCCCGGCAGCGATCCGGCCGCCGTCGCCTTCGATGCGTGCGAAGCCGGCATCGCCCGCGGCGTCGACATCATCCTGATCGACACCGCCGGCCGGCTGCACACGCAGGATCACCTGATGCGCGAGCTGGAGAAAATTCAGCGCGTGGTCCGCAAGCGCATTCCCGAAGCGCCGCACGAAGTGCTGCTCGTCCTCGACGCGACCATCGGCCAGAACGCCATCAATCAGGCGAAGATCTTCGCGCAGGCCGTCGCGGTCAGCGGGCTTTTCCTTGCCAAGCTCGACGGCTCCGCCCGCGGCGGCATCGTCGTCGGCATCCGCGAGCAGCTCGACATTCCCGTGAAATTCGTCGGGCTCGGTGAGACCATCGACGACGTCGAGCCTTTCGATCCCGAAGCGTTTGCCGACGCGCTCTTCGAAGGCATCTGAATCAAATCATACGAACCGCGATTCGCACGCATGCAAATCGTGCGGCCATTCGTCTCCCCTCGGAGCGAGCACTTCGCCGTCCATCCGCTCGCCGGGAGAAGAACATGAATCGCCTGTCACTCTGCGGGAGCGTGCTCGCGCTCTCGGTAGCGTCGCTATGCGCATCGGCAGCCGTCACGCAGGAGCAGCGGGTCATTCCGACGCCTCGCATCACTAGCCAGATATTCGGACTCACGCTCGACTTCGACGGCACAACGATCGCCGTCGGCGCGGCCTTTGAGAACAACACTTTCACCGGGGCCGGCGCGACCTATCTCTACACGCGCTCCACCAGCTGGACGCAGCAACTCCGCATGTTCGACCCGTCGCCCGAGTTGGGCGGCGAATTCGGTACCGCGGTCGCGGTGTCCGGCACGAGTTTGCTTGTCAGTGCGCCGGGGCACACAGCCGGCGGCGTTTCCAGCGCGGGACGCGTCTATTGCTACGAAGGCTCCGGCGCGACGTGGACGCTCGTGCAGACCATCGAGCCGACCACACCGATTGAAGCCGGAATGTTCGGCGACATCGTGGCCGTCGAGGGCGATCTCGCCGCTTTCGGCGGCTGGGCCTCGGCCTTTCCGGCCGCCGGCGGCTTCGCGGACCGCCGCGTC
>JBGAJB010000062.1:0-16646 GCA_044225155.1 Phycisphaerae bacterium
GAGAGCGAGTTCCAGAACGCGCGTTATACCTGATGCGGCACAATGTCGATCGGGACGGCCGCGAAATCTCATCAGCGCGATTTCACGCCCTTCTCACTGACGGTGTGCAGTATTTCTAACGCGCGTAAGCGATGCGGGCGCTTATCCCCCGCGCATCCACACGCCGACACGCGAGAAAATTTGGATGAGCGCGACAATGACCGGAATGCTCGTGATCGCCACCGCCCATTCTGGCAGCCAACGGCCGCGGGCCGGGTGGCGGCGGCCGACGAACTCACAGATGAGCACGATGCCGACGACGATCCCGAACTTGAAGAGCAGCGTTCCCTGGCAATTCGCCGCCGTGTTCGATGATGAATGCGCGAGCAGGTTGACCTCGTGCCCGCCGAAGACCGGATGCAGAATCGTCCAAGTCAGCATGATGTCCATCGCACCGAGGAAGACGAACCAGACGTAGACGTTCGGATAGAGCACATGACCAGGCGGCGTCTGGGGGGACTCGACGGTCGCGACGGGATGGGTTTCGCTTGAGGCGACGTCGGCGCCGTTCGACGGGATGCCTGCGCGCGGCAGGGGAGTCGGCGGTCTCGGCAGCGGCAAGCTGTTCGTCGCGTTTCCCAGCGAGTCATCCTCCGTGCGTTCGACGCCATTTCTATCGGCGGGGCATCGGTCCTGCGTATCGCCGGGCGAGCTATGCCGCATCGGCACTCAGGAGGTATACGCGGAATTCGGCCCCGCGAGTTCGAGCTGCTCACCACTTCGATCCGGCCGCCGTGTTCGGCGATGATCTTGAGCGCCACGGCAGACCCAGACCCGTGCCGCCATGTCCCTTGACGAATGGAACGCCTCAAAGATGCGCTCGCGGTCGGCTTCGGGAATGCCCGGCCTGGATACCAGTTACGGAAATCATCACCGGCTCGATGGGACCGTGCCGGGGCGTCCGTACGGTCACGATGCCGCTCCCGCGCGCGGGACGGCTTCGATCGCGTTCGTCACGAGGTTGAGAACCACCTGATGAATCCCATCGTGATCGACCGGGATCGGCGGAGTTTTTGGCGTCCAACTCCGAAAGCAGCACCAGCTTGGCGTCGTCGGCCGATTTTTGCAGCAGTGAGACGATGTCATCGACGATTTCGTTGACCTGAATCGTCTCCAGATACGGCTCGCGCGGCTTGCTGAACGCGAGCATGTTCAGCATCAGGTTGTGCAGCGGTCGAGATTGCGATCGAGAATTCGCCAGCTCCTTTGCGATGCGAGCGGGAGGTCTTGTCGCGCCAGGCCGCGCTCCACGAGATCACCGCAGCGCGCAAGCCCTGCAGGATGTTCTTGATCGAATGCGACAGGCGCGGCCGTCTTGCCCGCGGCGGCCATTCTTTCGCTCAACCGATTGCACCGCCGCGCGTTTTCAATCGCCAGGCCCGTCTGGTAGCCGATCGCCGTGATGAGACGCGGCAGTTCGGCATCGTGATACGTATGGCGCGCCACCGAGCAATCGAGATGGATCACGCCCAGCGACTGCTCGCGGGCCACGATCGGCACGCAGATCACGCTGCGGATGCCGAGACCGTGGACGCTCTTTTCGGCCTTGAACCGCCGATCGGTTTCGGTATTCGAGCAGAGCACGCCTTCGCGCGTCGAAACAACGTGATTCATGATCGTGCGCGAGGCGATGATCGCGTTCTTTTGCGACTCGGCCCGCATGCGGCGATCTCGAAAGCGCACGACTTCCGGCAGCAGCTCGCCCGTGGCCTCGTCGCGAATGAAGATGACCCCGCGGTCGGCCTCGACGACTTCGAAGAGAATGTCGAGCACGCGCGGCAGCAGCGACTCCGGCGTCGCCAGCGAGCCGATCACGCTCGACAGCTCGCGCATCGCCTTCCAGCTTTTCACCGCGTAGGCCGTGTCCGGCGCGGCCATCACCACGCTGTCTTCATTCGAAGCGACGCTGGAGACAATGGCGGCCTCGGAGTTCGCGCCCGCGTCGAGCGTGACGAGGTCGCTGGGAATCCCCGCGCCGCTGAGTTGCTGCGTGGATTCGTCGCCGCTGTAGACCAACAGGGAGCTGCCCAGCCGAATTTGGTCGCCATGTTTTAGGCGGACGGGCTGCTGAATGCGGACGCCGTTGACGTAGGTGCCGTTGGCGCTATTCAGATCGCGAATGGTCCAATGACCGTTTTCCAGGCGAAATTCGGCGTGCCTACGGCTGACCGTTTGGTCCGATAGTGCGACCGGCGCGCTGCCCCGACCGACCATGGCTACGTCGTCATCGGTTTTGAGCGTGCGGCCCTTGTCCGGGCCTTGCAGCACGTAAAGCGTGGCCACGCCTTCTCCCGCGAATTTGGGGGAAAAATGCACAGTCCCCGGCGAACGCCGGAAGTCATGAGTCGCATCCCCCACCCAATTCTAGCCCCAGAAGTGGTGCGACTGAAGCCCGGGGGCCGGGGGCGAAAATGCTCGACATTCACTGGTGCGGAATTTGCCTGTCTTTTTCACTTGGTGGTTCAACCGGCGTATCGTTACACTGCCGAATTGAACTATTGGAAACGCTTTCACAACTTTGGAGGGAGATTTCTGATGAACGAACTGCGCAGCTTTAGCCGCGCCGCGTTCGCGGGCGCAATGCTTGGCCTGCCTGCGGCGGCGATGGCACAGACCATCGACGGCATGAATATCCCCAGCGAATTCGGGGCTCCATTGGGCGTCTAAGCGCTACAACACCGCGTTCGGCACCGATATTGACGCCGGGTCAATTCGCGGACCGCGTTGAGATCGACGGTCTCGCCTAAGAACGACGCGAACAACCTGCATCGACGCTAAGGGCACCCGCAGAACGGCGGCACTCGCTCGTGATCTTTATCGATTCCAACGGCCCGGCGACGGCCAGCGAACTTCCTGCTTTTCCAGGATTTCGGCATCCCGGTCACCGGTCTCCAGCGCGCTACCTCGCGGGCGATCAGGGCGGCAACGCGGGCTTCAACAACATTCAACTCGACGCCGGTTTGGCCTCGACTACGTCCTGGGCCTGTCGGGCGACTCGCGGTCAGTCAGACCTCTACCTACTGGCTGGTCAACTGGACAACGCTGGCGGACAACGGCGCGCCCAATCCGTTCGCTCACACCAACCAGATCGTGGGACTGGCGACGGCCGGCAATCTGACTGCGTCCGGCTCGGCCGGTACGCTCGGCACATTCCTGAACAGCAACTCGCTGGGCATCAAAGCCGCCGGCGACAACTCCGAAACGCTCGGCGTAGATGGCGGCCCTTGCGGTGCTCCGGGCGCTGACCCGGCCGCACCGGGTGCAGCGGCCAGTCAGACCAAGGGTTTCGAGTTTTCGGTTCCGCTCAGCCTGATGGGATTGACGGCCGGCGAACAGGTTTGCCTCATGGCCGTCATCTCGAGCGAGAACGGTTACATCAGCAACCAGGTCGTCCCCTCCGCGCAGACCGAAGCGACCTTTGCCTGCATCACCGACCGCATGATGGGAACGGTGACGTACGACTTCAATACCGTCTCCGGCAACCAGTACGCCTGCTACACGATTACGGCCGGCGGCTGCCCGAATGACCCGAGCATGAAGTGCGCACACTCTGACATCTTCCCGGCCGGCGGCGGCGACTGTCAGGTCAATCTGTCGGACCTCGGCGTCGTCCTGTCGAACTACAGCACGTCGGTGGGTGGCAAGACGCGCGATCAGGGCGACATCTTCCCGCTGACGGGTGGCGATGGCTTCGTCAACCTGTCGGATCTGGGCCAGATACTGTCAGACTTCAACGCGGATTGCCGCTAGCGAACTCCTGGTGCATGGCCGAAAAGCCATGCGGGAATTGAGAAACTGGAAATCGACGCGACGGCATGAGCGTCGCGATTTGAAAAAGAGGCACGCTGAAAATGAAGAAGTTTTTGATTGCGGGCTGCCTGGCGGGTGTGACGCTGAGCGCGTCTGCCGCCACGCAGGTCATCGACGGCATGAACATCAACGCGGCGACCTGGGGTACCGCGGCCAGCGCGGTTCAGGACACGAATACGCAGTTCGGCGACAACTCGAACGAACTGAACACGATGTTCCTGGACAGCGACACGAACAACATCTACATCGGCCTGACGGGCAACATCTCCGACGGCTTCACGGCCGGCAACGTGATGGTGCTCTTCATCGACACCGACGCCGGCACCGGCGGCAGCACGATCTCGACGGAGCCGGGCGGCGGTTGCCCGTCGTTCATTCCGCGCGTCGTGCGTTACTTCAACGGCGCGACGTTTGACGGCGGATTTACGCCGGACTACGTCATGACGTGTGCCATCGGCATCTTCCCCGGCCAGTCGCGCAACCTGATCTTTTCGTGCGATCTGACGAACATCAACGCGATGACGAACGTCGTCGCGGGGCTGGGCACCATCGGCAGTGGCAACGGCACGCTGACCGGCACGTCGGGCATTGAGATGGCCCTGAACAACACCAACGCCAACGGCGTGGGCGGCTGGTTCTCGCCGGGCGGCGAAACGCCCGCGCAGACCGGCAATGATCCCAACACGTCGACGACGGGCTGGGAGATCAAGATTCCCAAGAGCCAACTCGGCATCAGCGGTTCGAGCACGATTCGCGCGTTCGCGTTCATCACGAACGGTGCGAACGACGACAGCGCCGCGTTCAACGGCGTCTGCAATCGTCACACGTACGCCTCGAACCAGGGCCTGCCGGGGCTGGCGGGCGTCGCCAACCTCGCGCAGTTCAACGGCGCGTCGTTGCTGCTGAATTTCTCGGCCATCGCCGGAAATCAGTTCGCGACCAAGACCCTGCCGTAAGGGCGTCGCCGTAGTTTGATTCGAAAAACACAAAGGGCCGTCTCCCGCAATCCGCTGGAGACGGCCCGCGTGTTTTGCTTAAGGGTTGCTTGCTATTGACGCTCGTCGGACCGGGAGCTCCCAACATGCACACGTCCGACTGCACGCTGCCCAGGCGTGGCGGACCAGACGCGCAGCAGCGCGATCAGCGCCGCCGGAAGCGCCAGCAGAACTTCGGCCCAGAAATTCAGAAGAATCCGCCGGCAAAAATGGCTCCGCCGAGAAGCAAGAGCCCACCCGCCCGCGGCCAGATCCAAGCCGCGGCCGTAGGCATGATCACGGCTCCCATGAAAGCCGCCGCGGGCCACGGCAGAGCGCCTTCTGGAGATGACTACCGACGCTGAGAACCAGAGCCAGAAACTCGCCCACACGAGCAACAGTCCCGCGCCCGGCGTAGTCACGCCAGCGGATCGCAGGCATCCGGGACGCTCGCGTCTCAGCCGAGAATGTGGCGTCTGCGCCGTGGTTTTCCAAGGATGCGAATTTCATACGAGTTCCTTTCTGAGAGCTTTTGCTCACATAACTGTGCGAACAAAATCCTGCGTCACGTCGAAAGTCCTACGTCGTTCTCGATTTCCCCGCGCGACGAGCCGCGGCCGGAGCTCGCCCTCGACGGGCCGACGGCTTGGCCGGCGTCGCGCCCCCTAGGAGGTATCTTCCAACACTGGCAACGATGGCGGCCCGCGCCGCGCCGCCGGCGAGGCCCAGTTCACGCAAGACATTGGCGACCGTTCCGAGCCCAACCAGATGCCCAAGCGGCGTGCATCGCATCCAGGAGCTGACCATCTCCCCGCGCTGCCCGGCCAGCGCTGCACACGGTGCTGCCCAATCTCCGTTCGAGAAAACGATGAATTTGCGATACGTTGGCCCAGCGCTGCGAATTTCCGCATCGTCGGTTTCGTTCAGTCCCGCGAACAGGATGCGATAATGACTGAACTCGCCCTGATGCACCGTTACAAAGCGCCAGCAGGCGCTCGGCCGCCGTCTCCGCAGCGGCCGGGGATGAACGGGATGAGCCGGCCAGCCGCACGCTGCCAGGTTTGCTCGGAGAGTTCATACACATAGCGAATGGCCGCGATGAACATCACTTTCTTGTCCGCCCAGAGGCGGTAGAGCGTGTTCTCCGGCACGCGACAGCGCGCCAGCTCGGCCGTCGTGGTGCGGCGGTAGCCGAGATCGGCAAAGGCCCGCCAGGCGGGGCAGCAGCAAGCGGCGTTTTTTCATCACTGCGATTCGGCCGGCCCATGCTCTGTACGCTCATAGTGCGGCGTAAGCGTATACCACATTATAGGCAATCGTCCGCCCTGCAAGCCCTGAGCCGGGTGGGGCTGATCGACGAGGTCGCCATTTGGGCTTCGAGCAAGCAAACACGCCTGACGATGCAATCGGCCTGCCGACGGACGCAGCCTACCTTGTTCGTAACGCACGCAGGGGGCGGCAATCTCGATCACTGCCCGTCACGATTAATTTTTTGCGCGGCACCTTTTTTCAGGTTTGCGCCACCGGCCCGACGCGAGCAGGTACGATAAGAATGGCAGGGGGGTAATACAGCGCGCCGTGCCGTCAGGTCGCTCGGAGACTCCGCGCGGACGACGCGGCGTCCGTTCGGGCCGGACGATGCGCGACTGGCAAAGCGAAAATCAACGGCTCCGCCGCATTCTGGCGGTTGCACAGCAGATGGCCACCACCATCGAGCTGGATGAGTTGCTGCGCACCATTATCGGCGCGACCTGTGACGTGCTCTCCTGCGAACGGGCGACGATTTTCCTCTATGACGCCGCGCGCGACGAGCTGTGCAGCCGGGTGGCCACCGGTCAGTCGGAAATTCGTTTTCCGGCCTCACGCGGCATCGCCGGCGCGGCCGCGCGCGAGCGCACCTGCGTCAACGTGCCGGATGCCTACGCCGATCCGCGTTTCAATCAGGACGTCGATCGCCGCACCGGATTTCGGACGCGGAACCTGCTGACCTTCCCGGTCGAAAACGCCGAAGGCGAATTGATGGGGGTGCTGCAAGCGCTCAACAAGGTCGGCGGCGTGTTCGAAGGTGAGGACGAAGAACTAGCTTTGGCGCTGAGCGCCCAGGCCGGTGTCGCACTGCATCGCGCCCGACTTTTGGAGGAATACGCGCTCAAGCAGCGCATGGCGCGCGATCTCGATCTCGCCCGACACATCCAACAGGGCCTCTTCCCCAAATCCGATCCGCACATCGCGGGTTACGACGTCACCGGCTGGAACCAGCCGGCCGACGAAACCGGCGGCGACTTCTTCGATTTCATTTCGCTCAGCGACGGCCGCATGGCCCTGAGCCTGGCCGACGCGACGGGGCACGGCATCGGCGCGGCGCTCGTCATGGCCCAGGCCCGCTCGCTCCTGCGCGCGATGTTTTCCGTCGCGACCGATCTTTCCCGCATCTCCGACGGCGTGAATGCGATCCTGCATAACGATCTGCAAAATGACCGCTTCGTGACGGCGTTCGTCGGCGTGCTCGATGCCCGGCGCCACGTGCTCGATTATGTCTCGGCCGGGCAAGGACCGCTGATGTTCATCGACGGCGACGTGATCGAGGCCCGCTCGGCCAGCGGCCTGCCGTTTGCGATCGACGGCGAGCCGGGCGGCTTCCGCGTCGAGAGCTATCCGATGAATCCGGGCGCGATGATCGTGCTGCTGACAGACGGTTTCTACGAAACGCTGAACGAACGCGACGAACAGTTCGGCGAGGAGCGCGTCATCGAACTCTGCCGCCGCCACCGTTCCGCGCCGCTGCCGGAACTGGTCGGGGCGCTGGTTGCCGCCGTGCGGGACTTCGCGGGCTCACGGCCGCAGGCGGACGACCTGACGGCGCTCATTCTGCGGCGGCAGTCCGCCTAGGGTCGCTCGTCTGTTCCGCGAATGAACATGCCATGAGATTCGCCTTTCGCTTCGTCGACAACGGCACGCTCCACGACGACCTTGTCTTGGAGTTCGGTGATGCGCAGTACCTTTGTGATTCCTATTTCTTGGCGATGGATCGACGGCTCACGCCGAAGGAGGAGGGCGCCGCGAAAGTGCGCGCCGTGATGCGCGCACTACTCACTCAGTGGGCCGACGCGGTGACGGCACTGCCTGACGGACGATGCGCGTACCTGCCTTACGAATTCTCGGATCAGTTCACGCGCTGGATTGCCTGTCGGCGCGAAGACGAGCGAGTCCGCCTCTCGCGGGGCTTCTCACCGCTGGAAGGATGGCGCTTCACTTCCTCGGATCTGTCGATTTCCGAAACAGCACCCAAGGGATTCAAGAATGAAGGAGAGACGCTCTCCGCCAGCTATTTGGAGTTCGTTGAAGCCGTGAAACAGTGCCTCGATCAGATTCTCAACCACCGCCCGGACGGCAACTAGCCAAACCGTACCGAGTTTATGTGCCGTAGGCCGCGAGCAGCGCCCCCAAATCACTCAGGTCCACATCTCCGTCGCCGTCGATGTCGCCCTCCGCGCACGTGGCGCTCGTGGTTCCGTAGTGGGCGAGCAGCGCTCCAAGATCCGAAAGATCGACCGTGCCGCTGCCGTTCAGGTCGGGCGTGCAGCCGCCGGGAATTACCGTCTCGACAAACGCGCTCGGCCCGTCGTGGGCGCCGTCGTTAGGCGTCACTGTGCAGCGCAGCGTGCTGCCGGCCGTCGCCACCGAATGCGGGATCGCGTCGGCCATGCCAGCAACGGTGACGTCACGGATCACGGCGCCATCCACCGTCCACACATAGTGATAGCGGACGACGTCGTAGTCCGCATCGTCGATGCCGCCCGGCGTGCTCACCCGTGCGAAAACCGGGTCTTCCGCAGTCGGAACCGGCGGGTCGAATTGCACCGTGACCGGCAGGGGGGCCGTGTTGAAAGTCGACGTACGCATCGGACGAATCGTGAACGGCGCGTTGGCCAGCGTCACGCCGTTAATGTCGAAAAGTAGGTGCCAGACGCCCGTGATGGCGTGAAACTGCGGGTGATCATAGCGCCACGTCGTCCAGAACCAGCGGTAGTGGAAGTCGTTGAACCACGGATAATCGCCGGAGTCGATCGCCGTCGTCCCGTTCGGCCGTTGGATGCGTACGCGCCACGTGCTGTCGGCCGGCAGGTTGTTGGCGATGATCCAGAAAGTCACGCCGGTGTCCGTCGTGGCGATCTGCCCCGTGCGCGGAAACGCTGTCGGCCACGGTTCGATCGTGGCCGGATCTTCCCAGGCGATGCCGAAGTCGATCAGTGTGGGCGTCAGCGAAAGCGGAGGCTGCGACTCCCAGGCGCTCTGCGCCGCGCCGCATGCGCCGGCGAACGGGTCGGTGCTGACGGCAAATTGTCCGGCATCGGTGTTGCCGAAGTGCAGATGCGGATTGCCGGCGCCGCCGCTCGAACCGGTCATGGCCATCTGCTGCCCGGCCTTGACCGATTGATTCGTACTGACGAGGACGCTGCCTTGCTTCAGGTGCCAGTAGAAGCTGAACCGCCCGCCGCCGTTGTCCAGAATGACGTAATTCGGATAGGCGCCCGGCGGCGCGACACCGATGTAGTCCGGCTCGCCATCGTTTGAGTCAACCACGACGCCATCAGCGGCGGCAAACACCGGCATGCCGATTTCGAATTCGGCTACCGAGCGCGTTGAAGCGTCGCTGCCGTTGTGTCCGTCGTAGGTGATCGTCGTGCAGTTGTAGTCCAGCAGGCTGCCGACGGCCGGATCATTGTCGAAAAAGTGCGTGATGGCCGAGTCCTGGTCGAGCGTGCATCCCTGGGGCCAGAACAGGTAACGCGCGGCTGCTCGGTCGGAATGCTGCGGATTCGATTGCAGATAGCTGGTAATGCGTTCGCGAAGCAGTTCCCGCTCCGCCGCCGGCATGCACTCTGTCCGTCCGTCGTCGAGCTGGCCAACACGGAACAAACCCCCGTCGCCCATGGCGCGCGGCAGCGCCATCGCCAGGATGCCCAACAAAGCGGCTCGTGGGAAATAAACCATGAGTAGACCTCGTGCCGAAAAGACTGATATCCCGCAAACTTGCGTGTCAGATAACGCCGGTGAGCGACTTCCCGTCATTATAGCCAAATCAACCGGCAATTTTCTGCCATTTTCAGCCCGACCGAGGCATGCGATATGCGTGCAATCTGGCGGCTGTTCGTGTTAGACGTTGGGTGCCAGGCATTGAGCCCCGTAGTGCAATCAGACGCCGCCCAAATCAGCCGGTGGACGTTGCACCCTAGCCGGAGCGTGCCCCAACTTGGATGAGGCGAAATCCCGATGATCAGGCGTCGATGCTCTCAATCGGCGCGACCTTCTGCGGCGCGGCCTCGCGCGGGATGGTCGGCTCCGGCAGCTTCTGCACCAGCATGCGGACAATCTTTACCACATCCAGCACCCTCGGCCTGCGCGGCAAAATTCACGGCCAGCCGATGTCGCATCCACCGGACGGCGCGCGACGAATGTCATCGAGACTGACGGCGCAGCGCCCCTCCATTGCGGCGAAGGCCTTACCGGCCCAAATCAGATATTGCCCGGCACGCGGCCCCGCCCCCCAGTCGACGAATTTCTTGATGAAATCCGGTGCGGATGGATCGGCCGGGCGTGATGCAGCGGCAATGCAAGCCGCGTGGCGTAGTCCACGATGTATTCGGTGGCCGGGATGGCCGCGACGAGCTTCTGCATGTTCAGCAGTTGGCGGTCGCTCAGTACCGTCCGCAGCGGCGGCTGCTCTCCCTGCGTCGTCGTCGAAAGAATCCGCTGCTCGTCCTCCAATGTCGGGTAATCGACCCAGACAGTGAACATGAACCGGTCAAGCTGCGCCTCCGGCAGGGGATAAGTGCCCTCCTGCTCGATCGGGTTCTGCGTCGCGATCACGAAAAACGGATTCGGCAGGTCGTATGTATTCGCGCCGGCCGACACCTGCCGCTCCTGCATGGCCTGGAGCAGCGCGGCCTGCGTCTTGGGCGGCGTGCGATTGATTTCGTCGGCCAGCACGATGTTCGCGAAGACCGGTCCGGGCACGAATCGAAATTCACGCCGTCCGCCTTCGAGTTCGTCGATCACGTTGGTGCCGGTGATGTCACTGGGCATCAGGTCCGGCGTGAATTGAATGCCTTTGAACCGCAGCGACGTGATCTGCGCTAACGTACTGACAAACGCGGCGTCGCCAGCAGCCCCGGTACCGCCGACCAGCAGGCGGTGCCCGCGCTCGTGAACGGCCGCCAGCATCTGATCGATGGCGATCCCGCTGCCCAATGACGCGCAGGCCCAGCTCATCGACGATGAGCTGCCGCGAACAGGCGAACTGTTCCAGAATCGGCAAGTTTCCCTTGGCCATGAGCGTGGGTATGGCTGGTCGCGTGACGTTGGGGAATCAGGGCTTTCGATCATCGATTGCGGCGACACCGCCGGGCGTGCGACAAATTGCTCATCGCACGCCAACCGCATGGAGAGGAGGAAGTCCCGCCCAAGATCATGCCGGGTTTCGAGGCTTGACCGCTTCGGGCAGAAACCTGATGTCCACAGGAAATCTGCGACACCGAAAAGACTACGGTCAGTCTTGCGAACAGTCTCACTGTAATTTGCCGGCGCGGGGCGAAACAACCATTGCCACTGTTTCGGTATTCACAGGACGGATAATCCCGTGTTCAGTCACGATGCCCGTGATCAGCTCGGCCGGTGTCACATCGAACGCAGGATTCAGACATTTCACGCCGGGGGCGACGACGTCGATGCCGAAGCCGCCGCGCACTTCTGATTCCGCGCGGAATTCGATCGGAATCTCCGCGCCGCTTTTCAGCGAGAGATCAAACGTGCTGACCGGAGCGGCCACGTAGAACGGAATTCCGTGACGGCGCGCAGCAATGGCAGCGCTGTAAGTACCGATCTTATTGGCGGCGTCCCCGTTCGCGGCGATGCGATCCGCGCCGACGATCGCCATTTGGATCTTGCCGGCCTGCATGAGGCTCGCGGCGGCCGAGTCGCAAATCACCGTGACATCGATGCCGGCCTGCGCCAATTCAAACGCCGTCAGCCGCGCGCCCTGCTGGAGGGGGCGCGTTTCATCAGCATAGACTTGAAAGCGGCGTCCCTGTTGATGAGCGACGTAGAGCGCCGAGAGCGCTGTCCCCCACGCGACCGTCGCGAGCGCGCCGGCGTTGCAGTGGGTCAGCACACCGCCGCCTTCGGGCACCAGCGGCGCGCCGTGCTCTCCAATCCGGCGACAGACGGCCGCATCTTCGCGGGCCATCGCGTGCGCTTCCTCCAACAGCGTTTTCCACACGCTGGCGGGGGCGGCCTCTTTAAGCGTTCGTTGGCCGAGATCGGCGATGCGGCGCGTCGCCCAGAAAAGATTCACGGCCGTCGGCCGCGCCGAATCGAGATACTGCTTCACGCGCCCGATTGCGGCCCCGAATCCCGGCGCATCCGACGACGTATCGCCGCGCAGGCCAATCACCATCCCATATGCGGCCGCAACCCCGATCGCCGGAGCCCCGCGGACACAAAGCTCGCGGATCGCCTGCCATACCTGCTCGACGTTTCGGCAATCGCGGAACTCGACGCGCTGTGGAAGCAGTGTCTGATCCAGCAAGCGCAGAAACCAGCAGCCTTCTTCGATCCAGCGAAGTGTTTCCGGCAATCCTGGAGACGAACGAGATGTGGTGGACATCAGTTTCCTCAACTGCTTCGACGGGTAGCGCGCTCCAGTTCCGCCAGGCGGGTTTCGAGCTGCTGGATGCGAGACGTCTGTTCGGCAAAATTGGCGTTCCAGGGCGCGGATCGTCTGACGAGTTTCGGGAAGGCGGGCGACGGCGCATTGGTAGAATTTCTGCGCTGATCGGCGTGGCGGGCTGGCCGAGATAAGTTTCGCCGTCGGGTACGTGATTCGTTACGCCCGCCTTCGCTCCGATGGTCGAGTTATCCCCGATGCGGACGTGACCGACGATTCCCGCCTGGCCGGCCATCGTGACGTGATGTCCGACCTGGACCGACCCGGCGATGCCAACCTGTGCGACGAAGAGGCAGTGTTCGCCGATCTGCGAGCCGTGGCCGATGGCAATCTGATTGCTGAATTTCGAGCCCGAGCCGATTTTTGTGCGGCCGAGCGTGGCGCGATCGATGCTGCAATTCGCCCCGATCTCGACATCGTCGCCGATCTCGACATAGCCGATCTGCGGGATTTTGATCCAGCGCCCGCCGACCGGGGCGTAGCCGAGACCGTCTTCGCCGATGACCGAGCAGGCGTGGATGGTCACGCGGTTGCCGACGATGGTGTCGTCGTAGAGCACGACGTTTGGAAAGAGCACGACATCGTCGCCGAGGCGGCAGCGCGGACCGACGTACGCGCCGGGATAGAGCACGACGTTCTTCCCGACCCACGCGTTCTCATCGACGACGGCTCCGGGATGAACGCGAGCGTTCTCGCCGATGACGGCCGTGGGCGCGACGTGCGGTGCGGTTTGCGACCAAACCGCGCGGTGTTTGCGATACCCGTGCAGCGCGACGATCAGCGCGGTGATGGCCGCGTATGGATCGGCGGTACGAAGCAACGTCATCTCAGGGGGAGCGGCCGCGTCGGGCTTTAGGACAATTGCGGAGGCGCGCGTGGTCGTCAGCAGCTTCTCGTATTTCGGATTGGACAAGAACGAGATCTGTCCCGGCACGGCGTCTTCGAGCGTTGCCACGCTTTGGATCGTCAGGGCCGCGTCGCCCGTGATCTCTGCCGGCATGCCGTGCCCGGCCAGGATTCGCCGCAATTCGCCCACTGTCGCCGGCATTGGACCTCCGAAATACGCCGATTTCGGAGCGATCTTAGTCGGACGGAGGATTGCGGCCTATGGCCCGCGGCCCGCGAAGCGCCGCAACAGGTTTGCGAGTTGGCGCCGTCGCAGAGCGATGATCGACATCGCGGAGAGAAACGTGATGATCGCCAAGGTGAACAGCAGCCCGTGATCGCCCTGCACGTCGATACCGAGCGGCCCGAGATGAGACCCAATCGCGCCGGTCATCAGTCCGGCCGCCAGCACCGCTCCCAGCACCGGTTGCCACGGCGTCAGGAGCAATACTGCGGCGACGAGTTCGGCGGCCCCCGTCCCAAGCCGGCCCCAAGGCTCTGCTCCAAGCTTTGAAAAGATATAGATCGACTCGGGCGCGCCGCTGAATTTGAAGAACAGCGTTTGGCCAAGAATGGCGGCGGCGATGATCTGAAGGGCCCAGGACACTTGCAGCGAGGGGGAACCTAGTTTCGAGCGATCATAGGACTCTTCCGCTTCGAGCGGGCTTCCTGGCACGAAAACCTCTCTTTCCAGTTCGAACCCGCTCCTGCGATGCCGGGAACTCGGCGCACGTTACGAATTGTGGCTCGATCGGTGCAGTGGAACGCGAAGTTCGGCTTGAAACTGCCCGAGTACCGGCTGGCGCGTCACCAAATCGCCACCCAATGCAATCGCAAGCGCCATGGCGAGCGCGAGTCCCAATCCACTGTGAGTTGAAGAATTGCGACGGCCCTTTGCACTGGGGCCTCGCCAAAAGCGCCGCCCGGCCTGTGCCGCCTCATCGGCGGAGAGCAAGCTGCCGGTGTTCGTCACACGTAGCCTCAGGTCCCCATGGCCCAGTTCAGCCACGATCGAGATGCGCCCGCCCTCTTCCACGTATTCGACGGCGTTTTCGAAGAGATTGCGAACGACCAGCGCCAGCTTTTCATCGTCTGTTTCGAACTCGGGCAGGACCGGCACGGACCATTCGACAGCGATCTTGCGCGTGGCTGCGGCGTCCGCGAATTCTCGCCAACGGTCCTCGAGGAGTTCGGGTAGACGCGTCGGACGCCGATCGATGACCGTTTGTCCGGCGTCGGCGCGGGCGAGTTCCAAAAGAGACTCGATGATGCGTTCTGTTCGGCGCTCAATTGCGAGGCAGTCGTCTAAGGCCGCGCGATAGGCGTCCGGCGACCGTTCTCGCGACAATGCCAACTCGATTTTCGCGCGCAGGCCCGCCAGCGGCGTGCGCAATTCGTGGGCCGCGTCCGCTGTGAAGCGTCGCTCGCGCTCAAAGGCATGCTCGAGTCGTTCAAGCATGCCGTTCAAGCGGCTCACGATCGGCCGCAGCTCAGTTGGCAACTCAGGGAGGTCGATTCGATCGCAGAGTGCTGCGGGGCCGATGTCAGAAATGCGCGCCCCCAGTTGCGTCAGCGGACGCAGTGAGCGGCGCACAACGAGATATACGATTCCGGACGCCAACAGTGCGGTGAGCGGCGCAACGGCGAAAAACAGGTTGCGGATGTTCGCCAACGCGGCATCCAGCCGCCGCAGGGAGCGCCGCACTGATATCGTCACGGGCGCGGATACGACTGCCGCGCCGGCCTCAAATTCAGTGCGCGGTTCAAAGCGGTAAGTCGCTGTCGCCGTACGCGCGCCATCAGCCTGCCCTTCTGTGATCCGCGCCGCGCCTGGTGCGACATCTGGACGCTCAAGGTCATTCCCACCGAGAGATTCGCTGCGCGCCAGCGTCGTACCGTCTGCGCGCCAAATCTGGTATTGCTCTTCCAGCTCAAGGGTATTGCGGCGGGCGCGCTCCGCCGCGTTCTCCGGCGACGGCAACTCGTCGAGCTCGAAACTCAGCCCTGATTCATCGAGCTCAAACAGCGTGATGAGCGCGCGGGCTCGCTGGGCCAGCGCCTCGTCAAACTCGGCGCGCAGCACGCGTGCGATCGACGCATGGCTGAGCCACGCCGCCGCCGCGAGCACCACTACGATGCTCGCGGAAAGCCCCAGAATCAGCTTGGCATGCAGAGTACGCATGGTCGTTATCGCAAAAGCACGTAACCCTGGCCGCGCCGCGTTTGGATCAGCTGCGGACGGCCGGGATGCTCGATTTTGCGTCGTAGGTATCCGATGTAAACATCCACCACGTTGCTTTCAGCGGTCGACGCGAAGTCGTAGACATGTGCCCAGATGTCGCTGCGGGTTACTATTTGACCGGCACGGTGCGCCAGGAATTCCAGCAGGCTGTATTCCCGCGCCGTGAGATCGATCACCTGCCCGGCGCGCCGCACGCTGCGCGCCCCCGTATCCACCTCCAGATCCTGGACACGCAGTACCGGATTGGTCGCGGCGTACTTTCGGCGCACCAGCGCCCGAACACGCGCCAGCAGTTCGTCCATTGAGAAAGGCTTGAGCAAGTAATCATCAGCGCCGGCATTCAGTCCCGCGACGCGATCCGCCACGGTGTCACGGGCGGTCAACAGCAGAATCGGGGTATTCGATCCTCCCGTCCGCAGCTGGCGCAGGACCGACAAACCGTCGCTTCGCGGTAGCGCGATGTCGAGCACGATCGCATCGTGCTCGCCGGACTCCGCGTGCCAGAGACCCTCCTCGCCATCTTCGACCGCGTCGACCGCGTAGCCGGCTTCCGTCAGCATCTGGGCGACCGACTCACGGATCGGTGCATCATCTTCGACGACTAAGACGCGCATGCAGAAACTCGGCAGCTACTCACGGGCCGCTGATCAACTCGACGCGTTCGCTTCCGTCGGTGGCCGACTCTACCACGAGCCCAATTCCAGCGGCGTAGAACTTGAATTCCGCTGTCCCGTCCAGAGTATTCTCGTCGCGGGTTTGGACACACACGTAAGATCGACCATCGGTCAGGCTTACGGGCACGTCGACGGCCACGACAGGGGCGGCATCCTCGGCCTTACCCGGGTAATACTCTTGATGATAGGCATCGCCGCTCATCGGTAGGGCGGGCATCTGATAACCCGGGCGGGCCGCCACGCCCAGATTCTGTACATCTTCTCCGGCGAGCCACGAGCCGTCGTGCGCGATGTTC
>JBGAJB010000425.1:0-2012 GCA_044225155.1 Phycisphaerae bacterium
CCGATTTCGGGTCGTGAGCGACGCGGCCATCGCGTGCGACGGCGAGACGATGACGGTCCGCGTCTTTTCGCAGGTGCCGCCCGATCGAATCGAGACGCTCTGGGTCGACGGCGATTCGCATACATCGGTCGCGCTGGTGACCGTGCTGTGGCGTGAGTTGTACGGACGCACGCTGAAGCTCCAGCCGTTCGATTCCAAGGTGCGCAGCGTGGACGACTGTGCGTCGATCCTGCTGATCGGCGACAAAGTCATCACCGGCAAGCGCGGCGGCTTCGCCTACGAGGTCGATCTTGGTGCGGCCTGGCGTCAGCACACGGGATTGCCGTTCGTCTTCGCCGTTTGGGCAGCGCGCACGGAGTCGGGCGAAGCCGGTGTGAATCAATCCGTCGATGTCGAATCGCTGGGACGGCTGCTGCGCGATGCGCGTGACCGGGGCGTCGCGCGGGCGCGTGAAATCGCCGAGACGCAGGGCCCGCCGCGCTGGTGGCCTGTGGACCTTGCGATCAAATACCTGACGCGCTGTCTGAAATACAAGCTTGACGCGCGCTATGTCGAAGGCGCGGACCTCTTCGGCCGGCTGTGTACGGCGGCGGAGATCGTGCCGGCGGAAGCGGTCATTCCGTGGCCCGCGGAGTTGGCATCGCAGCGACCGCTGGCGACGCGGTAGCCGACTGTCAGCGCTTCGACTCGGTTTCTCTCGCGCCGGCGCTTCGCGAAAACATCTCGTTCAACTCGGCAAAACTGGCCGCACCGTCAAAACCCGCGAAACTGCCGGCGCTTGCCAACTTTCGCGCGGCGCGAAAAAAGCCGCCCCAAGCCGCGCGCGCCAGTGCGCCGCCGACGCTGATACGTCGTACACCCAGCGCCGCCAACTCAGCAACCGGCATGCCGGCGCTGGAGCCGATCAGCACGTTGATTGGTTTTGCCGGCAGGGCGGAAGTGATGGCCTTGATTTCGTCGACCTGCATCGCGCCCGGCGCGAAGAGCACGTCTGCGCCCGCCTCGGCGTAGGCTTGGAGTCGGCGGATCGATTCGCGCAGCGCATCCGGATGGTGAACGAGAAAGCACTCGGCGCGGCCGGTGAGCATCACACTCCCGAGGCCGCGCGTGTTATAGGCATCGATCGCGCGCCGCGCGGCGCGAATTCGATCGACCGCTTCAGACAACTCAAATAGCGGCCGGCCGGGCTCACCCGTGCCATCCTCGATCGAAAGCCCTGCAACGCCGGTTTCCGCGCAGCAGCCCACACTTTCGGCAACCTGCGCGGCCGTCGCGCCGAAGCCGGATTGGAAATCGGCGTGAATCGGGAGGCTCGTCGCGGCCACGAGCGCTCTCAAGTGTTCGAGCACGCTCTCCCGAGTGACGCGCGGATCGGCATCTGGCAGCCCGCGTGAGAAGGCGTAGCCGGCGCTGGTGGACGCGAGGGCCTTAAAGCCGAGGTCCTGGAGCGCGAGGGCGCTGCCGACGTCCCACGGATTGGGAATCACGAAGCAGCCGCGCTCATGCAGAGCGAGGAACGTGTTCCTCCGTTCGCGGATGTTGCTCGTGCTCACGGGTTTGTCGTCCGCGGACCGGGCTTCTCGATTTTCGTGCCGCATTTCTTGCAGGTTCGCAGCTGGTCGTCTTTCCAGAAGGCTTCCATCGTCTGGGAGAAGTGGTTGACGATGTCCCGGCAGTTGAATTCGTAGTCACAAACCAATTCGCCGCATTTTTCGCAGTACCAAACGACGTGTTCCGTCTCGCTGGCCGGGCGGTTGCGCTCGACAACCAGCCCGAGCGTGTTCGGGCCGCGCTGCGGCGAGTGCGGCACGCGCGGCGGAATGAAGAATGTTTCGCCCTCGCGGATGACGTTGTCCTTCACGACGCCGTTTTCGCGCGTGCGGACGACGACGTCGCCTTTGAGCTGCAGGAAGAACTCCTCGGAATTCGTGATGTGAAAGTCATTGCGCGCGTTCGGACCGGCGATGATCATCACGAAAAAATCCTCCCCGCGATACAGATATTCGTTCGCG
>JBGAJB010000063.1:0-14938 GCA_044225155.1 Phycisphaerae bacterium
CGTCGGAAAAAGCTGCTGGCTACCGCAGTGATGAAAAACAGAAGCCGGCGGCCGAGCTGAACGCCGGCCGCCGGCCCTGAATTGAAGGGATTAACAAGCTCCCCACGGCCGCCGGGGTTGAGCCGGCGCCGCAATCCGACCGCCGCGTTTCCACCGCGATCGGGGCTCCGAACGGAGCATTCAAACCAGCAATCTGATTTTCCAACTCGCCGAAATTCGGCTCCGGGCCGCTGAGAAGCGCGGCATTACTGGCCGCCAGGCTTTCATATCGGCCTTTCGCGAGTATCGAGAAAGTTCACGTCGTCCGCCGGGTTTTTGCTTCCCGGGATGGCGTATTGTTTTTAGGGCGTAGTGCGCGTCGAGCTACTTTGCCAAATACCCCATCAGCCGCGCGATCGCTTCCGCGCCGCGATCCAGATCGGGAAGGTTCACTTTCTCGTTCGGCCCGTGCGCGGCACAGTTTGGACTCGCGAAGCCCAGCATCAGGCTGTCAGCGCCCAGCACGCGCTTGAACATCGGCAGGATCGGCAGCGTGCCGCCTTCGCGCACAAACGCCACGTCGCGCCCGAAGGCTTCCTTGAGCGCCCGCTCGGCCGCCTTCAGGCCCGGATGATCTCCCGGCGTGACGTACGCATCCGCATTGCGGCCATGCGTCAGGATTTCGAGCTTCACGGTATTGGGAACGCGGGCCTTCACCGTTTCGTCAAACTTCCGCGCGATCTCCTCGGCCGGCTGATGGGGCACGAGCCGCATGCTGATCTTCGCGCTGGCCTTGGCTGGAATGATCGTGTTCGCGCCTTCGCCCTGGTAGCCGCTGGTAAGTCCGTTGATCTCGAGCGTCGGACGGATCGAGCGGCGCTCCTGCGTCGAAAAGCCCTTTTCGCCGGTCAGGCCCGGAACGCCGAGGTCGGCGGCATACTTGGAATCATCCAGCTTCAGTGCCGCGAGTTGTCCGCGAATCTCGGGCGTTGCCTCCATCACCTGGTCGTAGTAGCCGGGAATCGTCACGCGGCCTTCGGCGTCATGCAGACCGGCGATCAGTTCGCTCAGGACGGTGGCGGGATTGGCGATGCTGCCGCCATAAGAGCCGCTATGCACGTCGTGCTTCGGCCCGCTCAGGCGGACTTCTTTGTAGACCAGCCCGCGCGTCCCGACTGTGATCGTCGGTAGGCCGTCTTCGTGCATGCCCGTGTCCGAAATCAGAATTGCGTCGCATTTCAGCAGATCGTGATTCTTCTCCACAAACGGGCCGAGATTCGGCGACCCGATTTCCTCTTCGCCCTCGATCAGGAACTTCACGTTGATCGGCAGACGTTTTTCGGTGGCCATCCACGCCGCTACCGCGCGCATATAGAGCAGCACCTGGCCCTTGTCATCAGCGCTGCCGCGGCAGATCAACCAATCGCCTTTGACGACCGGCTCGAACGGATCGGCATCCCAGAGTTTCAGATCGCCCGTGGGCTGCACGTCGACATGCCCGTAAACGAGATAGGTGGGAGCGCCGGGCGCGTTGCAAAGTTCGGCATAGACGAGCGGATGGCCGCCCGTCTCCATCACGCGGCTTTTGAATCCGATTTTTTCGCACAATGCGTGCGTCCATTCCACGCTCTTGCGAACATCGCCCTTGTGCTCGGGCTTGGTGTTGATGCTGGGGATGCGGCAAAGCTCGCGCGCCCAGTCGAGGTGGGCGGCGCGTTGCTGGCGAAGATAGTCGGCAACCTGATTCATGGCTTCTCCGATCGGTAGTGCACGCCGGCGATGCAGGCACGTGCGGTAGCGTCTATGCGTTTTCGCGAACCGACGGTCATGGTAGCAAAGTGCCCGGAAATGCGGCAGCGTGGGTAAGACAGAACCGCGCACGTCCGTACGCGGGAATGGCTGAGCGAGTTACTGGGACGGAGGCTACTTCGTGACGCTTTGGCGCTCGCGCGCGACGTGATGGGCGATCGTCGCGACGAGCAAATCGCGATCCACCGGCTTCGTGGTGAAATCATCACAACCGGCCGCCAGGCACTTCTCACGATCGCCGGTCATGGCGTGGGCGGTCAGGGCGATGATCGGCGTGGCGCAGCCGGCCTCGCGCAGACGCCGCGTGGCCGCGTAGCCGTCCATGACGGGCATCTGCATGTCCATGACCACCGCGTCATACGGCTGGCCGGTCGCGAGTGCTCGAATTACTTCGTCGTGCGCGAGCTTGCCGTTTTCGGCGATCGAGACTTCCGCGCCGGCCCGCCGCAGAATGAAGGCGATCAGACGCTGGTTGTCGACCACATCCTCGGCCACGAGCACTTTCATGCCTGTCAGCGCGCCTTCGGCGGCGCCGGTCGGTGCCGCCGGGACGGGTTCGGGGGCGACCTCCGCATGCATGTCCGTCCCTAGCGTGTCGGCGACGCTTGCTTCGCTTGCGACGAAGGAGAATCGAATCACACTGCCGGCGCCGGGTCTGGTCGAGACGACTTCTACGTCGCCGCCCAGCATCGCCGCGATGCGCTTACTGATTGCCAGTCCCAATCCGGTCCCCCCAAATCGCCGTGACATCGACGAATCCGCCTGCGTGAAGGGACGGAATAGCGCCCCGACCTGCTCGCTGGACATGCCGATGCCCGTGTCGACGACATCAAATTGCAGCCGCGGCCGCCCGCCGGAATCATCGCAAGTCACGTTTACCGTGACCCCGCCTCGCTCTGTGAATTTGATGGCGTTGCCGACCAGATTCAGCAGGACCTGCTTCACGCGCGTTGGATCGCTCATGACCTGACTTGGGAGACGGGAGAGAGGTCGGACATCCAGCGAGAGCTTGCGTGCGTCCGCCCGCACTCTCAGCAGCGCGACGACTTCCTCCAGCAGGTTCGCCGGTGAAAACGGCCGATGATCGAGGTCCAATCGCCCGGCCTCGATCTTCGAGAGGTCGAGAATGTCGTTGATGATCTCCAGCAAATGCTCGCCGTTGCGATGAATCGTGCGAGAAAGGTCTTCCGCCTCGGGGCCATCGATCACCTCGCTCAACAGTTCCGTGCATCCGAGGATCGCCGTCATCGGCGTGCGAATCTCGTGGCTCATGTTGGCGAGAAAATCACTCTTGGCCTGATTGGCCGCGTCCGCCGCCTGGCGCGCGATTTCCAACTGCCGGGACTTCTTCACGCCTTCGTCGTACAGCGCCGTCAGCTCGCGATTCTGCAGGTCGAGCTGGCGCTGCCGCTCTTCCAGGGCCGTATTGGCGGAGCTGATCTGCGTCACGTAGCGCTCCAGCGTCTCGTTTCGCTGATCCAGCGTTCGCTGCGCCGCGAGCAGTTCGGACGCCTTGGCTTCCACCACCTGTCGCGCCTCGGACATGGCGCGATAGGAGAGCCGCGTGCTGCGCGAGCGAAGGAATCCGGCGATGCCAGTGATGAGCGCGATCAGAACCGCCGGGATGCAGCCGATTGCGGCCGCCCGGTCAATGGCCGACAGGCGCGCGTTGTAGGCTTCCAGCGAGATGTCCACTCCACGACGCGCGCTGACCGTCCCCGCCGCGAAATGGGGCGAAGCCGGACGAAATGTTCCCCATTCGTCGGCGGAACTGGATCGAAGTGGTCGAACGGCCTTCGCCAAGCGCGGCAACCATCGCCGGATCAGCGTCCTTATACAACTCCATGACTTTGGCCTGATCATCGCGGCCGTCGCCATCGGCGTCGCCCGGATTGGCCGAGTCGAGAATGAAGTGCACTCCGTCACCGCGAAGGATTCCCGTGTAAACATATTTCACGCCCTCGCAGGCGTGCAGAGCGTGTCTCAGAGGCGCGACCGCGCGCTCGAAATCGGGCGATCCTTGCTGACTTGGGTCGCGGATCGAGTCGTGCAGAGGCACATCCACCGTCGTGGAGATGGCCTGCGCGAGGCGCTGCAGATCCTCATGCACTTCACCGGTGAAGGCGGTTTTCGCCTCGCGGGCCAGAAGAAAGATGCAACCCAGACAGGCGAGCAGAACCAGCGCGCCGAGGCAGAGTCCTTCGAGTGCAGCCGCTCTGGCCACACGTGAGTCTCTTTTGTGGGCTGGCGGCGTCATTTCAGCGCTCGCTCCCCGCTACTTCGAAAACGCCTGCATCAGGCGCAGCGCCGCCGGACCGGCCAGCACCACGCCCATGGCGGGAAAAATGAACATGACCAGCGGAATCATGAGTTTGACGGCAGTCTTCTGCGCTTTTTCCTCGGCCTTCTGACGGCGCTTCGTGCGCAGGGCCTCGCCCTGCGTGCGGAGCGCCTTGCCGACGCTCGTTCCAAACCGCTCGGCCTGCATCACGACCGATACGAGCGCGCGCAGCTCGTCGAGCCCCACGCGCATCGCCATGTTTTCCAGGGCTTCGGCGCGCGGAATCCCCATCTGGCTTTCGCGGGTCGCGATGCGAAATTCCTCCGAAAGGTCGGGATGAACGTAGGCCATCTCTTCGCCGACCCGCTTGATGCCCGCGTCGAGCGCGAGGCCGGACTCGATTGACACGACCAGCAGATCAAGAATGTCCGGCAACCCCCGGCGGATTTTTTCCTGGCGGGCAGAGATGGCGCTGCTAAGCCAGAAGCCTGGGGCGATGAAGCCGAGACCGGCGCCGCCGACTACGCAGGCGACCGTGACATTTAATCCGTAGCCGAGCGTCGGTCCCAGGATGCCGCCCAGAATCGCGCCGACGAAGAGCAGGGCAGTCTTGCTGGCGAGCAGCACGGTCTGCGCCTGCGGCTGACGATAGCCCGCCGCGATCAGCTTGGCGCGGAGCTGCGTCTGCTCCGACGCCGACACCGGCATGATGATCTTGCTCAGCATCGGCGTGGCTTTTTTCACGAGTTGAGAACCGGCGCTGGCCTTGGCTTTTGCCTGGATCTCCGCCCGCTCATCCACGCCCGTACGGCCTTCGAGACGGCGCTTCAAGGCGTCGCGCGATTCCTTCGATTTCGGCAGGACGCTGTACAGCACGAGGCCGACCGCGACCCCCAGCAGCACGAGAATTGAAACCACATCCATGACTGCACCCCCGCGCGATTCGCCCTGTCTTTCCCGCCCCCGTAGAGCTAAACGTTGATGTTGACAATCTTCTTGATCATGACCCAGCCCATGATCATCATCACGATCGCGGCGATGGCCATCATCTGACCCGTCGGATCGGTGAACAGCACCGTCGCGTACTCGTAGTTAATTTTCAGCATTGCCAGGAAAACCAGCACGGGCAGCGCCAGCAGCACGTAACCCGAGAGCCGGCCCTCCGCCGTTAGCGCCTGGACCGTGCCGTGCAGCTTGATGCGGTCGCGAATGACGCTCCCGATCTTGTCGAGCACTTCGGCCAGGTCGCCGCCGGTCTGACGCTGAATCAGCACGGCCGTCACGAAGAACCGCACATCCAGCACGTCCATGCGGTTCGCCATATTCAACAGTGCGTCCTCGATCTTCAGCCCCAAATTCTGCTCGTGAAAGACGCGGCCGAATTCGGTTCCGCCCGGCTCGGGCATCTCTTTGGCGATGAGCTGCATGCCGCTGGCCAGCGAATGACCGGCACGCAGAGCCTGACTGAGCAGTTCGAACACATCCGGCAATTGCAGCACGAACTTTTTCAGCCGTTTCTTGCGAGCGTGGAACATGTACAGGATCGGAAAGATGTAGGCGGCGGCCGCGACTCCCAAGCCGACGAGGATTGAAAGACCCAAAGCCACGGTCAGCGCAAGCAGGATGGACGCGACCAGCGTCAAGTTCATCAGCACTTTTGAAGCAGTCCAGGGAATGTTGGCCTGGTCGAGCGTCGATTGGAGCTTCTCGGTGATCTTCAGGCCGCCGATCATGTTGGCCAGCACACCTTCAAGCTTTGGCGCGGAGCGGCGCAGCTCTTCCGGCGTGGCTTTCGCCGCGGTCGTGCGGGTTCGCGAGCGTAAGCGCTCGCTGATCTTTTTCTTGTTGCTCATCTTCAGGTCGTTGACGAGCTGCCAGCCGCCATACAGGGCGAGCAGGGGGCCCACAGAGATCAGGACCCAGAGCAGCACATCGCTGCCTTCGGCGATCAGCATTGTCTGACTCATGTCGTTTACCATCCTCGCGCGGCGCGGCGCGTACTACTCGTCCGAAACCAGGTCGCGCTGCTCAAACATCGTCGGACTCACCTTGCAGCCGTGGGCCTGCAGACGGTCCATGAACAGCGGCCGCACACCCGTGGAACAAATGCGTCCGAAGGCTCTGCCGTTGGCGTCGATGCCGTCCTGCTCAAAACGGAAGATGTCCTGCATGACGACCACGTCGCCTTCCATGCCCTGCACTTCCGTCACGCTGATGATCTTTCGCCGCCCGCCCGTGAGGCGCGCGGCCTGCACGATGAGCGACACGGCGCTGGCGAACTGCTGACGAATGGCCTTCTGCGGAAGCTCGAAGCCCGACATCATGACCATCGTCTCGACGCGCTGCACGCAATCGCGCGTGTTGTTCGCGTGGATCGTAGTCATCGAACCTTCGTGACCGGTGTTCATGGCCTGCAGCATGTCCAGCGTTTCGCCGCCGAGCGCCGACCACGATGCGGTCGGGACGCATACGGAGGGCGTTGATCAGCAGATCGCGGATCGTGATGCGGCCTTGCCTTCGAGGTTGGGTGGGCGTTCGAGACGCACGACGTGCGGCTGGCGCATCTGCAATTCGGCCGCGTCCTCGATCGTTGACGCGCTCGTCGTCGGAATGAACGACGAGAGGTTGTTCAGCAACGTCGTTTTACCGGAGCCGGTGCCGCCGGCCACGAGCACGTTCAGGCCGGTCTTCACGCAAGCGCGGAAGAACTCGACCATCTCTTCCGAGCACGACTTCCAAGCCACGTAGTTATCCCATGTAACCGGACTCTTGCCGAAGCGGCGGATCGACATGCTGGCGCCGTCGATCGCCAGCGGCGGAATGATCGCGTTTACGCGGCTGCCGTCTTTCAGACGGGCGTCGACCATCGGCGACACTTCGTCGCAGCGACGGCCGAGCGGCGCGACGATCTTGTCAATGATGTGCAGCAGGTGGCCGTTGTCCTTGAACTTCACTTCGGAGAGTTCAAGACGGCCGCCGCGCTCGATGTACACCTGGTGCGGGCCGTTGATCAGAATGTCCGAGATTCGCGGATCTTTCAGCAACGCCTCCAGCGGGCCCAGTCCGAACGTTTCGTCCAGAATCTCTTCGGAAAGTCGCGTGCGCTCGGCGTGGTTCAGGAGCGTGTTTTCCTCTTCGCAGAGGGCGACGACGACCTGCCGGACGTTTTCGCGCAGCTCGGCATTGGCTTCGCCGAGCTTGGTCATGTCGAGCTGCTCGACCAGCTTGCGGTGAATCGTGCCCTTGAGTTCCTGGAACTTCTTGGCGCGCTCGTCGACGACCGGCTTTTCCTGGGGTTTGAGATTGACCTGAACCGTCTTTGGCGTGCTCGTCGGTGGCGGAGCGGGAGTGGCCGGCACGGAGGGGGGCCTGGACGCGGCCGGCGTTGCGGCCGATGGCGTCGTAGCCGGGGCGCCCGGCTTGTTCGGCGCGTCGCCCTGCGGAATCGGTTTCACTTCCGGCTTCTCCGCCGGCGGCGTGTTCGGCGTCGCGCGTTTGAAGAGTCCCATCACTTGCCCCCTGCCCGCCCGGGCGGAACGACGCGGCTACTTGCCGCTGCCCACGAGAAACGAGAACACGTTCTTCTTCTTGCCCGCGCCGTTGGCATCGTTCGTGCCTGTGTCGCGTTCGCCTTGACCGCTGCCTTCCTGGATGCCGACCAACGTGTCGGCGATCTTTTTGTACGCCAGGCGCAGTTTTGATTTCGGCGAATGAGTCAAGAGCGGCGTACCGATGTTGATCGCGCCCGCACTGGTGCGCCAGTCGTCCGGCACGAGGAAGTCAAACGTGCGTTTGAGCGTCGCCTCGACGTCGGCCTGCTCGAGGTAGCCGGCGTCGCGCCCGTGACGATTGCACACGAGCTTGATGCGGTTCATGTTGTAGCCGGTCGTGATCAGCTCATGCAGCAGGCGGTCGGCGGTACGCACCGCCGGAACCTGCAGCTGCAGGATGATCAGTTGCACGTCGCTCGTGTCAAGCACGGCCCGCGCGCTCGGATCGAAGCGCGCCGGGATATCCACCACGACGAAGTCGTAGTGCTCCTGGAGCATGGCCAGCGACGCGGCGCACTGACCGGCGCTCAGCCGCTCCGCTTGCGCCAACTCGTTGGGTCGCGCCAGTACGTGGACGCCCGTGGGATGCTTAACCATGGCGCGATCGATCATCTGCGGGTCAATGCGCTCCGGCGTGTCGCACAGCTCGGCGATCGTGTACGACGGCTGCGCGTCGAGCTGGATGGCCACCTGCCCGAAGCGAAAGTCCATGTCGACGACGGCCACGCGCGGCCTGGCTCCGCGCTCGTCCCAGCTTTCGAGCTGCGCCAGCTCGACCGCCAGATTGGTCGCGAGCTGCGTTGCGCCCTGGCCGCCCCCGGCGCCGACCACGGAAATCAACCGTCCGACGCGGCGTCCGCTCTCGCTGGCGGCCTGAGTGCCGAGGCGGTGGAGAATTTCGGCCAGTTGCTCGGGTGCGACGGGCTTCCACAGAAACTCACGCATGCCCGCCCGCATGGCGCGCATCACGAGTTCGGCGTCGCGATCCTCAGTCATCGCGATTGCGGCGATCTGATCCTTGCGGGTCTCAATCAGCGGTGCGACGACATCCATCAACCCGGCGGGATTCGGGTCGAGATGAAGCAACAGCACTTCGGCGGGAAACGTGTCGACCGCCTGCATCAGCAGTGCGGGCTCATCGATCTCGGCGACGATTTTCACGCCGTCGATCCCGAGGAGTTCGCTGCGCAGGTCGGCGACGACCGTCTCGTCGGTGTTGAGCACAATGACGCGTACGGTGCGGCTCACGACGTCTGGTACCCCTTCTCGGACCGGCGCAGGGTTTGCGCCCCCGCCCGGCAAACCGAGCGGCCCGACTCGCGCCGGGCCGCAGCGGTGCCTATGTGCTTATCGAAACGAATCACCCGCTACTCAATCAGGGCGACCGGACGCTTTCCGCCCAGCGAACGGAAAATGTCCTTCAACTGGTCCGAATACTGGTCCGGAGTGCCGCTGGCGTAGAACTCCTGGCCCTTGCCGATGGCGGCGATTTCCTGGAGCAGCGATCGGTCGGCATTGACGCCGACGCTGATCGTGTAGATGCGATAACCAAGATCCGCGGCGTTCTGCGCCTCGTCCTTGGCCCATTGCTGCGCGCCCGGATCGCCGTCATACGTGCCGCTGCCGTCCGGCAGAATGTTCGGCACGCCATCCGAGAGCAGAACGATCACTTTGTGCGCGTTTTGGCGGGCGCGGGCCGATTGCAGCTCGGCCACGGCGCGCTGCAGACCGCCGGCGATGTTCGTCGCGCGGTCGTAGTGGCCGGACTGGAGCTGATACAGGCGGTCAGGAATGTTCTGGAGGTATTGCGTCAGGTCGCGCTCATGCCGCGAGGTGCTGGCGAATACTTCCAACGACAGGTGATCCAGCGAATCCTGCTCGGTGATGGTGTCGACCAAACTCTGCACGGCGTCCTTGATAGCGCGGAGCGGCTCCTCCGGCGTAGCCCAGAGAATGCTCGTGTTATAGTTCTCCGGTTCATTATCCATCAGGAAGTCCGTCAGGGTCTTCAGGCCGTAGCGATAGCGGAAATAGTGCGCGGCGTTCGAGTTATCGTTGTAGCCGCTGTTCGACTGAATCCAATCGACGTAGTTCAGCCACGTCCAGCTGCCGGCGCGCCAGGTCGGGTAGGAAACAAAAACGACCTCACTGGAAGCGAGGATGTTGTCTCCGTTTCCGGCCCCGGAGCTACCCGGCGGGTACAAGCCGCCGGACTTACCGCTCTTCCAGGTCGCCAGTCCCAGCAGCACGGCGCAGCGGTTCTTCCAGTGGGTCGAGTTGCTGCTGTCACTCGAAGCGCTCAGCAGCGCCGAACGCTCGCTCGAGCTGTAGCCGCGCGACGTCAGGCTATTCGTGACGGCCGTGAGCGTCGCGCCGGTCAGGGACGTGCTCTTCTTGATGTAGTACAGAGCCGGATCAGAGCTGGCGCTGTACGACGACGGCAACAGCGCGTTACCCCAACTCGTCATGATGCCGAACGTCGGGCCGGTGTCGCCGGCGTATTGGCTGGTCGTTTCGCTCGTCGGGCTATATGGGCGCGACGGCTCCGGGCCGTTCAGCGCCGCCCACACGTCGCGCGTGTTGGCGTAACCGCCGTCCGAGCGATTCCAGTAGCGGAGCTGGCTGTCCCAGCACATCGAGTTGGAGATGTCGACCACGACCGCCATATCGCGCGGCACGAGCACGGCCGTCGCCTTCGCGGCGAGCGACTTGGTGCTATGACCGAGCAAGGCGGCGAAGGTCAACTGCACGGGGCCGGCCGACGTGCCGTCGCCGCGGCGCAGCGTGACGCGCACCGCGTCGGTTGGCTCGGCGCCGGACGAGAATACCCAGCGATTCGACAGGCCGTCGAGCGTGGCGTGACCGAATTCCAGATCGCCGCCAGTGTCGATGCCGACGTTCTTCTTCAACACCTGGTTGAGATTGGCGAACTTGTTGGCGGCCTCTTCGGCGTCAGCCTGCGGGTCGCTACTCTCGCCGACCAGCTCAGACGCCGCGGCGAGCGCCGATGCGTCCGCCGCGCGCTGCAATTCCGCCTGCGCCGAATAGAGTGTTCCGATGTCGACTGCCAGGGCTGCCACACCCATGATCACAGTCATGGATATGGCGACGTAAACGACTACGGCCGCTCTTACGAGGCGGCCTCGTCCTCGAACTCCTGCCATCCGTCTCATCGTTGCAACCTCCCCGGAGCGTGGTTCCCCTGACACGCCGCGTCCCCTCAACCGCAGGGGGCGAACGGATGCCCGATGCGGAAATGCACAAGGGCGCCGGTTGCCCGGCGCCCTTGTGCTCGTTCGCACGTTCGTTTTCTTATCGCGCGGGAGGAGGTGCTCGCCTACGAGCCTTCTTCTTCCGCCCCGGCGGGGCCGACCGGACCGCGTACTTTCGGCACGGCTGAGGCGCCGTAGAGGTCCGCGGGCTGCACGGGCCAGCTCTGGTTCACCCGCGGCTTCAGCGCCTGCGAGGCTTCACCAGTCTTCCCATCGATCGCCCCCATCAAATAGAGTTCAAAATCATTTGGCGCAATGTGATCGGCTCCAGGCACCGAAGTAATCTGGTCCGAAGAAACAGGCTCCACCAGCTCGGGCGTCACCAGCACGACCATTTCCGTTTGATCATTTTGATATTCGACCGACCGGAAAAGCGCGCCGAGTACCGGGATATCCCCCAGGCCGGGAATCGAGCGCGTGAATGCCCGCACGCGATCGTTCAGCAATCCTCCGATCGCGATCGTCTGTCCGCTGCCCACTTCGACCGTGGTTTCGACGCGCCGCGTCGAGAAGCCCGCGCCGCGTCGAGAAGCCCGGGATCGAGAATCCGCTCAGGGCCACGGCGTTCGTGAAGTCCGGTTCGCTGATTTCCGGCGCGACCTTCAGCCGCACCTTGTTCTCGCTCAGCACCGAAGGCGTGAAATTCAGCCGAACGCCGAACTCCTTGAACTCGATATTGATGCGGTCGCTGGTCGCGATCGGAATCGGAATCTCGCCGCCCGCCAGGAACGTCGCCGCTTGGCCGTTAATCGCTACCAGGTTCGGCTCGGCCAGCACGCGCAGCAGGCCGTTCTCACGCATCGCGCGGATGAAGACCTGCATCTGTGCCCGCGGGAATCCCAAAGACAGGGTCGTTGCCGCCGTCACCGGAATGCCGTTGCTGTCCGCCGCGAACGGCACCACGGTCGTTCCGTTGAAGAGCGAGCCGCCGGCGGCGCCGATGTTGGTGGGATTGATGCCGTCCAGATTGCTCAGGGCGAATACGTCGCGGAAATTATCGCCTCCCAGCCAGCCGTTGAAGCCGAGCTGGCGCGTGGCGCTGCGGTTCACTTCCGCCACCGTGCAGCGCAGCATGACCTGCTGCACGCCCGCGACCTTCATCTGATTGATGATGCGCCCGCTGAAGACACCCGCGATCTGCATCACGCGTTCGGCCGCATCGGTGTTCGGCACTTCGCCGGTGAGCACGACCGCGTCGAGCAGCGCGTAGGCCTGCACGCGCGCCCGCGGCACGGCCTGGCGAATGCTCGCGATCAGCCGTTCGAGCTCGATGTCGACGGCCAGATCGATCACCCGCTGCTCTTTCTCGTTGAACCACACAATCATCTGCGTGGTTCCGAAGGCCTTGCCGGTGACGAGGATCTGCTGGGGAGAAATCGCATTGACCGTGGCGAATTCCGGCTTGGCGAGCCGGACTTCCTTGACCGGCACGTTGAAGTCGAGCAGCACGCTCTTGTTCACCGGCACGCGGACGAGCTGGCCTTCCGTGGCCACGTCGCGAACGGTGAACTTCATGTCGTAGCCGGCCATGCCGGAAGTGGCGTGCTTTTCAGCGCCGCCGGGCGTGGCGTTCTGTGCGAGCGCCGGCGCGACCAGCGCGCCGAGGAGCCCCACCATCCATCCCTGCATCGCATGCGTCCTGGCGCATCGCTTGGTTGTCATCCGAACAGCTCCTGATCGTGTTCCGGGTCGTCGTCGGCCGGCGGATCGTCCGGCAGCGCCGGGGGCTCCGTCGGCTTGGTCGGCTCATCCGCGTTCTGCGGCGTATCCGAACCCTGCGGCGGGTTCGCGCGCGGCGTGCCGGTCCGAGTTGCCGGCTTGCTGCGTTTTCCATCGGCACGCTTATGCGATTGCTGAAAGATGTTGGGACCATCATTCTCGACCGGCACCGGCTGCAATTGCGCACCGGCTTGCCAGCCCAGCACTTCGCGCTCCGAGCCGTTCATCACCACCATCACCCAGTCGTAATGAGCCGGAGCCGGCTCCGGCTCGGGCATCGGCTCGATGGCGGGCACGTTCTGCGGAGGGTGCTTTGCGCCAAAGCGCGACAACAACCCGCCGAGCAGGCTGCTTTTATCCTTGTCCTTGTCATCGTCCTTGACGAATTCCGCGATGCCCGTCACGTCGGCTTCTTTGGCGGTCTCACCGTTGCCGGTGGTTTCGTCACTCGCCCCGCGCATCGCCAGCTTGATCTTGCCGCGCTGCTCGGCCAGGTGCAGCGTCGGGATCTGATCCGGCTTGACCAGTAGCGTGACCGCGCGGGCGGCCTTTTCCTTGTTGGCGGTGGACTTGGGCTTGTTCTTGTCGTCGGCCACCCGCGGCGCCGGCGGCTCGGGAGCGATGCGCGCCCCGACGGCCGCGACTTCGACGTTTTCGATGATCGTGCGGGCAACGATTTCGTTCTTGTTGTCGCGCCGCGTGCTGAAATACCCGACCACGTCGACGTGATCGCCCGGTTCGAGATGGTTGTCGACGCCGCTGCTCTCATCCACCTTTACCGCTACGGCCCGCAGACCCTCCGGCACCTGGATGCCCGCCCGCGTGCCGGCCGGCAAGTGCATCGAATCGAGAATCGGCACGCCGGCCGGCGCGCCGGTGTGCGGCACGCGACCGACAATCTTCTTCGGATCGGTGAGCGCGCCCTTCGGCGCGACCGACGCCGGAAAGTTCAGCGGCTGTAAATAGCTTTCGTCGATGGCGGTGCCGCGCGGCACATCCTGCGTGGGCGTCCAAAGCTGCACCATCTTGGGTGCCGCGCCGGCCTTGCGCACGTAGTCGATGCCCAGCTTTCCGGCCAGCCCGGCGATGCCGAGGCCGGCGACCAGAGGAATCACGGCTTTCACGTTCATGGTTACGTCTCGCTGGTTACGCGCTGGAAACGCAAGGTCCGGACGACGCGCAAACAACGCGCCATCCGGGCCGATGCGCGGCACAGCGCCTCGCACTCTGATCCGCGATATCTCTTCTATCTGTCGCCCGGGCGAGCGACGTGAGAACTACTGCCCTTCCTTGCGCATCGATGCGCTGCCCTCGACCGTCCCACCGACGAAGCCGAAAAAGCTTCCGAACAGCGAAACGTCGTCGCGCGGCACGGTCACGTCGACCGTGACGGTCGGATCGTCGTCCGTGGCGTCGGTGAATGAGACGCTCGCCTTGCCGGAAAGGCCCATCGGTTCCAGGTACTGGTTAACGCGCGAAACCACGTCGGATGATTCCACGCCCTGCAGCACGCCCAGCCGCGCGCCTTCGCGGGCGGCGTTCACCATTGTGTGTCGGACGGTGAATAACCAGCCGAACTCGATGATGCCGAACAACAGGCTGAGTAATAGCGGCAGAACGATCGCCATTTCGACGACCGCCGCACCGCGCGCCAGGCTTCTTCCTCCCCGAAATATTCTCACGATAGCCACCCTCCGAAGTACTGGGTGAACAACACTCCGATCGTGCCCGCCGTCAGCGGCACGCCGTACGGAAGAAGCTGGCTCGTCGTCCCGAACGTCCGTGCGCCGCCATAGTTGCTGAACGCCGTATCCAGGCGCCGCATCTTGGTGGCGATCGTCTGCATGTTGACCAGTGCATGTGCCGTGCGGCCGGTGGAGACGATCATGATCACCGCCACGACACCCCCGATGACCGCGCCGGCCATGAAGCTCTCGAGCGTGAGCCAGGGGCCAAGCCAGGCGCCGATGGCGGCCATCAGCTTTACGTCACCCGCGCCCATGCCGTGCATCATCCAGGGCACGATCAGCAGCCCGAATCCGACCAACAAGCCGATTCCGGCGTCGCTCAATCCGCTCCAACCAAAGTACAAACCCTGTGCAGTCAGGCCGGCCACGGCGATCAGCGCGTTCAGCCAGTTCGGCACGCGCCGCTCGGCGTAGTCGATCCAAGACGCATAAAGAATCGCCGGCGTCAGCAGCAGCAGTGTCAATTCCCAATAGCCCAGGTGCATGTCCCGCCTTCCTTCCAGTAAATGCGTCGGCGACTTTTACGCGCCTGTTTTTGACCTTCCAGCAAGGGCAAGCGGCGGCGTACCGCAGAGGTCC
>JBGAJB010000064.1:0-14529 GCA_044225155.1 Phycisphaerae bacterium
GGTCGCCGACGTGCGCCCGACGCGGATAGCGGTGGCCGCCGAAATTTCGCTGGAGAATGCGGCCGTCCTTGGTGCGGTCAAAGAGCGCGCCCCAGGCTTCGAGCTCGCGGACGCGGGCGGGGGCCTGCTGAGCGTGCAGCTCGGCCATGCGCCAGTTGTTCAGATATTGCCCGCCGCGCATGGTGTCGGCGAAGTGCACTTTCCAGCTGTCGCGCTCGTCGACGTTGGCCATGGCGGCGGCCATCCCGCCCTCGGCCATGACGGTGTGGGCTTTGCCCAGCAGGGATTTGCAGATGCAGCCGACCTTCGCGCCGGCGGAAGAGGCCTCGATCGCGGCTCGGAGGCCCGCCCCACCCGCGCCGATGACCAGGACGTCGAAATCGAAAGATTGGATGTCGCTCATGATTCTCGCTCAGTATGCGGGCGTCGCCCGATTCAAAACGGCCGGCCGCAAGTCGCCCGCCGGTCGTAATCCCGCAGGGTAACCGCGCGCGGGGGTGGTGTCAGCGGACGGGCGACGCAACCCGTCGGCGTCGCACGCGCCGCGAAACCTAACTAGCCGAGCGAACGGGCACACCGCCCAAGACCCGTGCTCCAGCGCGCGGCGTGATTTGTCCGCGCTGGAGAAGATGATTATTCGCGACCGGCGCGAATACGCCAGGAAGCTTCCAGGCTTGATTCGATTGAACTGGCAAACGCAACGACGCCGATCAGCGCCAGGCAATAGAGCAATCCAAGGACGTGAAAGGCGGGAATTCCCATCCGGCTCGAGCGAGTTGCCGCGCTGGAGGACCGGTCTCCGACCGGTTTGATGGAAGAGACGTTTCCGAAAGACCGGTTGGAGACCCGTCCCCCAGCACTTGCTTTTGAAGCTTACTTCCGCGGCAAGCTTACTCGCTCTTCGCGATTCGCTCGCGCGGCGCGGCCGCGGGGCGTTCGCCGGCGCTTTCGCGCTGTGCGCGAACGGCGCGGCGCACGGCCGCGGCGATTCCGGCCGCATCGATGCCGGCTTCCGCGAGTTGCCCGGCGCGTGAGCCGTGGCGATAGAAGTGATTCTCCGCATGGCCGAGACGGACGATCGAATCCGTCGGAAGGCCGAGGCGATTGGCCGCTTCCAGCACGGCGCTGCCGAATCCGCCCGCGATCGAGTGATCTTCGACCGTGATGACTGGGACGCCGCGTGTGATCGCCGTCGTGACCATGTCTTCGTCGACAGGCTTGGCAAAGCGGGCGTTCACAACCGACACGAAAATGTCTTCGCCGGCGAGTGCATCGGCGGCCGCCAGGGCGAACTGTACCTGCGTGCCGTAGGCGAGGATCGTGGCATCCGGCCCTTCGAGCATCGTGCGCGCCTTGGCCAATTCGAACGGCGGGCATTCGCCGTAGGAATCCGGCACCATGTCGCGCGGGTAGCGGATCGCCATCGGCAGATCGAGTTGCAGGGCGAATTTCAGCAGGCCGTCGAGTTCCAACTCATCGATCGGAGCAGCCAGCACGATGTTCTGCAGGCCGCGCAGATATGCGATGTCGAGGTAGCCGTGATGCACCGCGCCGTCGCCGCCGACCATGCCGGCGCGATCGATGCAGAACAGGACCGGCAGCTTCTGGAGCACGACTTCCTGGAAAACCTGGTCGAAGCCGCGCTGCAGGAACGTGCTGTAAATCGCGGCGATCGGTCGCAACCCGCTGCGCGCCATGCCGGCGGCCACATCGACGGTGCAGCTTTCGGCGATGCCGCAATCGAGGCACTGATCCGGCAACTCCTTGCGAATCTTGGCGACGCCGGTGCCGTCGGGCATCGCCGCGGTGAGCGCGATGATGCGCTTGTCCGCCCGCATCAACGGCAGCGCGACATCGGCGAACGCGGTGGTCCAGCTCTTGCGCGGGGCCTTGTGCAGCGTGATGCTGTCGCCCTCGATACGGAATTTGTCGGGGCTGTGGAACGCGCACGGGTCGCTCGTCGCAAAGTCGCAGCCGCGGCCCTTTTCCGTGTGCACGTGCAGCAGCACGGGGTGCGACACGTCCTTCAGCAGCTCGAGCATTTCGATCATGTGCTTTAGATCGTGGCCATCGACGGGGCCGACGTAGAGGAAGCCCATGTGCTCGAAAATCTGGTGCGGCGAGACCGTGGCTTTCAGGCCGTCGCGCAGGTGGCCGAGCGCGTCGAGCACGCTCTTTCCGACGAGCGGCACCTTCGGCAGCAGGTCGGAGACCTTGTGCTTCAGTTCTTCGTAGAGTCCGCTGACGCGGAACCGGGCCAGATGCGAAGCGAGCGCACCCTGCGTCTTGGCGATGCCCATCGAGTTGTCGTTCAGCACCACGAGAAATTGCCGCTTCAGCACGCCGGCCTGATTCAGGCCCTCGAACGCGACGCCGTTCACGATGCTCGCGTCACCGATCAGCGCGACAACGCGCGAATCGCGGCCCATCACGCTGTCGCCGCGGGCCATGCCGACGGCCGTCGCGATCGACGTGCCGGCATGGCCGACGTCGAACAGGTCGTATTCGCTTTCGCGCGGATTCGGAAACCCACTTGCGCCGTCGGCGCAGCGGAGATTGTCGAATAGCTCATTGCGGCCGGTCAGCAGCTTGTGAACGTAGCACTGATGGCCGACGTCCCAGATCAGGCGGTCGGTCTTGAACTCGAAAACGCGGTGCAGGGCCATCGTCAGCTCGACGATGCCGAGATTGCTGGCGAGGTGGCCGCCGTTCTTGCTGACGACCTCGATCATCCTCAGCCGCATTTCCTGGGCGAGCTGCGTCATCTGCTCGAGCGAGAGGCGTTTCAGGTCGGCTGGGGATTGGATGGTGCGCAGGGTTTTGTACATGCGTTTCGCGGCGATTGGCCGCGCTCCTTCTCGCGTCTTGTGCGGCCCCGGGTGCCGGGCTGGCGGCCCTGTCCCGAGCGCAGTCCGTGATTCTACCGCTCTCGCGTCAGCACGAAATGGGCCAGCCCGCGGAGGTTCTCGGCCGCCGGCCCAAACATCGCCAGCGATTCGATCGCCGCCGCCACCTGTCCCGCAGCCTGGCGACGACTTTCTTCCACTCCAAAGGCCGCCGGGTAGGTCTGCTTTCCGGCACCGGCATCCTTGCCCGCCTGCTTGCCGAGCACCGCCGCGGTGCTCGTGCAGTCGAGCAGATCGTCGACGATCTGAAACGCCAGACCGAGGTGTCGGCCGTAGCGCTCCAGCGCGTCGGTCGCGGCGGCCGAGGCTCCAACCGCGACAGCTCCCATACGAGCGGCTGCCGCGATGAGTTTGGCGGTTTTGTGAAGATGAATGAATTCGACGCGGGCCGCGTCGGTCGGCAGCGTTTCGCCCTGAATATCGGCCGCCTGGCCGGAAATCATGCCCAAGGTTCCGTCGGCCAGCGCGGCGACGAGCGGGCCGACGCGTTCCGGCCGGACTTGTCCGAGAACCTCGAAGGCGTGCGTAGCGAGCCAGTCACCCGCGAGGATGGCTAGCGCTTCACCGAACACCTTGTGGTTCGTGGGCTGACCGCGGCGGAGATCGTCGTCGTCCATCGCGGGCAGGTCGTCGTGGATGAGAGAAAACGTGTGAACGCACTCGATCGCCAGCGCAGCCGGCCAGGCCTGCTCGGCGTCTCCGCCGCACGTCTCAGCCGCCGCGAGGACGAGGATCGGCCGGGCGCGCTTTCCGGGTTGTGAAAGTGAGTAGGCGACCGCGTCGAGCAGTTGAGGATCGGCTGCCCGGCAAGTTTTCAGCGTATTCAAATGTCGTGAAATCGCCTGATCGACCCATCGGCGGCGATCGGCGAGCCAGGCGTGCCAGTGGTCGGAGATTTTGTGCGCCACGGGAGGAGAATACACGACTGGCCGCGGAGACCGGGAGAGGGCGCTAGAAGCCAATGGCGAAGAGCGAAGAGCGAAGGAAGACCGGGAGGGCGAGGCCCCCGCCGGTCGCGACCCGCGTACGTCTAGAGCAGCTTGCGCCATTGCGCGAATCGTTCGTCCAGATTCTTTCGAAGCGCAGCAGAAGGCCCCGGTCGGTAACCCTGCTCATCGCGCACGAGTGCTTCAAACCAATCGACCATGTTTTCCCAGTCGCTCAGACTGATCTTCTCGCCGTCGATGCGCTTGCGCTCGGTATTCATGTTGTGATAGTTGCCGAGTGGGACGCAGATTCCCGTGGCCGCGTAGCCGTACGCGTAGAACGCGGTCGCCTCGCACGTGCCGCCGTCCATCAGTTTCCGCTGATAGCGGAACTCCGGATTGCGTTTTCGTAGCTTGACGGCCACGCGCTCGCAATAGGCCGTCAGCTCCGGCGTAAAGATGCTCGACTTGTCTCCCACGCGGAGCACGGGGCCTTCGCCGATCGGGGCGTTTGGCAGCGCCTTGCTCGTCTCGATGGAGATCACGGGCAGGCGCTTGGGAACCGTGCCCGCCTCGACCGCACCAAGCGCGCCGACAAAGCCGACTTCTTCTGCGCGCGTGAACAGGCAATACACCGCGCCGGTTGCCTCTGAACGGCTAAGTCGTTCGAGCAGCGACAGCATCGCCGCGCAGCCGGCGAGATCGTCGCAGCCACGCGCGCTGACCAACCCGCTCTTGAGCGCCGGATCCGGCAAGTCCCACATACCTGGCGCGCCAGCCGGAACGGCCCGCGCAATCTCGATCTCCACTTCTTCCGGCCGCGCCGTGCGGCCGATCATGCGATAGACCTTCGCGACCTTGGTGATGCGCCGCACGCGCCCGCGAATCCACGCCTCGCCATTCCAGAAGCGTACGCGTGTACCGACGAAAAATTCCGGCTCGACCCAGCCCCGAAACGCGGCGCGCAGCCGCTTCTCACCGGCCATTTTCAAGGCGGCGAAGCCCGGATGGTCCATATGCGCGGAAAATACAAGGGGTGTTCCGCCCGCGCGGCCGCGGCGGTAGTGCGCCAGCAGATTTCCCCAGCGATCGGCTTTCAGGCGCACGCCCGGAAGGTTGGCGCACCTCGCGCGTACGTAAGCGGACACCGCGTCTTCGACAAACGCGGCCGTGGGCAGAGAAAGGATTTCGCGCAAAACGACCGGCAGCATGCAAGCTCCTTCCAGCGAGAAGCAGAAGGAACTTTAGCATGCCGCCGGCCGCAGGATCGATCGGCCGCGATCAGCGGAGCGGGTTTAGTTACCCCCGCCCCCACCGCCGCCGCCACCACCGGTAGCGACGAGCCTCTCACTGCGCGGCATCCGGTCCGCGCCGAGCAGGCCGTACTTCTGCAACCGGTAACGCAGGCGGTCGCGGGTGATATGCAGCAGGGCCGCAGCCTGCACCTGATTGTCGCGCGTCCGTTCGAGCGCCTCGCGCAGCAGCCGTGCCTCCAACTGCTGGAGGCGAGCAAGATCAAAGCCTTCCGGCGGAAGCGCGACGCGATCCAGCAAACTCACGTCCGTCGGCTGCGGCTCGGTATTGCGACCCAGCGCAATATCGCTCGCCGCGAGTTGCGACCCTTTGGACAGGAGCACCGCACGCTCGATCGCATTGCGCAGCTCACGAACGTTGCCCGGCCAGGAATAGCGTTGAAGGGCAGCGGCGGCGTCCGGCGTCAGGCCGTTAACTTCCTTCTTGAACTCGCGGGCGAAGCGATCGATGAAATGTCGCGCCAGAAGCGTGACATCGTCGCCGCGCATCCGCAGCGGCGGGATCTCGAGCGTAACGACGTTCAGGCGATAGAACAGATCCTCGCGGAACTTGCCTTCGCGGATTGCGTTTTCGATCGGCCGATTCGTGGCCGCGATCACACGCACGTCGACGGTGATTTCGCTTGTGCCGCCAACGCGCCGAAAGCGCCGCTCTTCGAGAAAGCGCAACAGCTTGGCCTGGAGCGAGGGGGCCATGTCGCCGATTTCATCGAGAAACACCGTGCCGCCGTCGGCCATCTCGAGCAGACCCTTCTTCTGCGCCTTCGCGTCGGTGAATGCACCACGCTCATGGCCGAAGAGTTCGCTTTCAAGCAGCGTGTCCGAAAGGGCCGTGCAGGTGATATTGATAAACGGCTGCGCTGCGCGATCGGACGCCTGATGCACGACGCGCGCAAACAGATCCTTGCCCGTCCCGGTTTCCCCCCGCAGGAAGATCGTCGTGGCGCCGGAGCGGGCCACCTGTTGCACGACATCCAGCAGGCGCCGCATGTTCGGACTCTGACCGATGACGGCGTCAGTCCCGTACTCGCTTTGGAGTTGGCGACGCAGCTCTCCGATCTCACGGCGAAGGCGCGTCGTCTCCAGCGCGCGATCGACCGTGTGCAGGAGCTGCTCCATTTGGAACGGCTTGGGCAGATAATCGAAAGCGCCAAGCTTCACGGCCTCGACGGCGCTCTCGATCGAGCTGAAGGCCGTCATCATGATCACGACAGCCTCGCCGCGATGCTCACGATAGCGCCGCAGCACGTCGATGCCGGTTTTGTCCGGCAGCTTGTAATCCATCATGACCAGATCGAAATCGTTCGCGTCCAGCGCGGCGTCCGCGCCGGCGCCGTCTTCCGCTTCCATCACCGCGTAGCCGCGCGATTCGAACTTCTGGCGCAGCGACCAGCGAATGAGCGCCTCGTCTTCGACAATCAGCACTCTGATTTTCACGGCTGATCCTCCCGCGCAGCCAGCTCCTGTCGCGGCATGCGCACGTCCACTCTTGTTCCCGCGCCAGGCTGACTATGTATGTCCAAGGCCCCGCCGTGCGCGGAAATGATTCGGCGGCAGATGGACAGGCCCAGGCCGGTGCCGCGGGCCTTGGTGGTAAAAAACGGCTCAAGTGCGCGGCGGAGCGTCTCGGGCTCCATTCCGGAGCCTTCGTCCTCGACGCTGATCAACGCCTCATCACCGTCATTCGCGACGGTGAGCCGCACGCAGCCACCCGGTTCGGAAGCCTGCGCCGCATTCAGAAGCAGGTTCACAAGCACCTGCTCGAGCTGGTGCTCGTCCGCGGCCAGATCAATGTCGCGCTGACAGGTCACTTCCAGGCGAACTCGCTTGAAGGCCGGCTCGCGTCGCAAAAGCGCCGTCGTGCGTTCGAGCACGAGATCGATGCGGCATGGCACGATCACCGGCGCTTTCGGTCTTGCGTATGCGAGCAGGTCCTTCACGGTATTGTCCAACCTGTTTATCTGCCGCAACACTTCATCCAGCACCGGGCGATGCGGGTCGTCTGTCGACAGGTCATCCCGAATGACCTGCACCGCACCGCTGATACCTGCCAGGGGGTTCTTCAATTCGTGTGCCAGAGATGCGGCAAGTTGTCCGATTTCTGCCAAATGTTCCGTGCGCGCCAGACGCTCACTGACGGCCTGGTGCTCCAAATCGCGCACGCGCTGCGAATAGTGCTGCTTGTAACTCTCGAGCATCAGCACGGTGTCGAGCGTCAGGACCTTGTGCAGTGCTACGAGCTTCGCCTCCATCTCGGGCGGCGTGGCCTCGTGCACGATCGCCTGACACTCGCGCCAGATCACTTCCATCGCGGTAAACATGAAGTGTTGAGGCAGCCCAACCCGGACGTGGGCGAGTCCGATCCGGAAGCGCTGCTCGGCGTACTCCGCGCCGTATTCCCCCACGAACAGCGAGTCGAGCCACCCAGCGAGGAAGGACTTCTGTCGATCGATCTGCGCCTGGCCACCAGCGAAGACGGCGCGGGCGGACGGGAGCGCGAGGATCACGTCGTAAAAACGGGTAACGATTCTGGGGATGTGCGACCGAACTAGCTGCGCGATTTCACGCAATTGCGCGATATCACCCACACCGAACCCGATGTATGCCATCGTCTCCGCTATCAAGGTTGTCGGCACAGACCTGATGATACCCCGACGCATTGCCGACTCCAGGCGTACGGAAGGGTCGTAGCGCGGACGAGACCGGGATTCCTGGTCCGGATAAATAGCGACTCCGGTTTTGTTCCCGTGATGAATTGCAAGCATCGTGCCAGAGGATCTGGGTACGGAAGAATCGTGGACCGTGGGCGATAACATAGGGAATGCCCTCTCTTCGCCGCGCGCTGCTTCGCACGCCAACGGAGCATCTGGCCGTGCTGGTCGAGCCCCCGGACCTCGCCTCTTTGCTGACGGGAAGATCCCCGGGATAGGCGGAAGTTCGAATTGGCGGGACCAGTTTGGAGTCCCTGCGAAGCGCATTGCGCGCGCGATTCGGCTTAGGAAGCATCGTGATCGCCACGGGGCACCAAGCCGAGTTTTTTCACGCCGGGGTCTTCGCCAAGACAGTTGCCGTCGATGCATTGGCTGGCGGGACGAATGCAACCGGGGTATTCCTCACCGTCGACTCGGACACGGCGAAGAGTGACGTGCTGTCGGTCCCCGTGCGGGAAGATGGGCACATCAAACGTGGCAGCGAACCGATTCCTGGCACCAGTGCCCGGCTTCCGACCGAGGCATTCGTCCGGCAGCCGGCGTCGGCGTGGAACGCGTTTTTTGAGGCTGTCGGGACCGGGACGCTGGCCGGGCAAGATTCTGAGCTGAATACATTTCGGAATGGATTCCTGACGCAGCCGCCGCGGCAAATCGATTTCGTCACCGGGATTGAGCAGGGACAAACGTCGGTTGAGCGTGCGCTGGGGTTGCAGCCCTGCAAAACAATTCGGATTTCGGCGCTTTCCGAGACCCCCGAGTTCCGCCAGTTTGTAATGCACCTCGCCACCCGCGCCCACGAAACGGCCTCAGCTTACAACGCCGCCATCGCACGCTATCGACAGCGAAATCGTGTCAAAACGATTGGGAGGCCGGTTCCAGAGCTCCTGATCGACGGGGGGCGAGTGGAATCGCCCTTCTGGCTGCTCGGTCCCGATCAACGAAGGTACCGGATGTTCGTTTCCGGCCCGGCACGAGAAGTGACCGTTTGGGCAGACAAGGAGCGCATCGGATCGCTTGCGGGCGAGGCGGATGCGGCGATCGGTTGCTTGCAGCGTGCCGGCTGGCGCGTTCGGCCGCGCGCCCTCACGCTTTCCGGTTTCGCACGCCTGGCGCTGTCGGATCTATTCATTCATGGAATCGGCGGCGCGAAGTATGACGAGGTGACCGACGATTTCATGCGCGCGATCTTTGGCGATGTGCTCGCGCCGCTCGCGTGCGTCACCGCGACGCTGCGACTCATCGAGCAATCTCCGCGGAACGATTCGGCCGACTGGCGACGGGCGCAGTGGCGGCTGCGCGACGTGCGACACAATCCGCAACGTCAAATCGAGGGCCTTCCGGCGGCGCTGCTTGCGGAGCGATCCGCGCTGGTTGAAGAGGTGCTGCGGCTGCGGCGCGAATCGCCTCGACAGCATTCGCAGCGTCGGATGGTTCATCGCGCTCTGCGGGAAAAGAACGCCGAGATTCTGGCTGCCCGGCCGGGGGTTGAGAAACACTTGGCAGATGAGGCGGAAAAGTTCCGAGCGGCGTGGGAGGAGTCGCAGGCCTCAGACGACCGGGAGTACTTCTTCGCGCTTCACTCGCGTGGTGCGCTGGCGGCGCTGGTCAACGGCATTCGCGACTCGGTGACATAGGATTGCACCGGCGCAGGGTTTTCATCCAGCGTTTCGCAGAACTCAGAAACGATGCCCTTCAAACGATGGCGGGCGGTAGGCCGATCGAAGGCGTTGGCGTCGTGCAGCAGCGTGTCGATCGCCGGCACAAGCGTCTCCCATGGCTCGCGGCGCGTCTTCCAGATTCCGATCTTCGGATGGGCCGTGCGGGAAACATCCTCGCCATCGAGCGACAATTCCTCGTAGAGCTTTTCGCCCGGGCGCAAGCCGGAAACTCGAATCTCGATGTCCTCACCCGGTCGAAATCCGGAGAGCGTGATAAGGTCGCGCGCCAGGTCAATGATCTTCACCGGCTCGCCCATGTCGAGCACGAAGATCTCGCCGCCCTGCCCCAGCGCGGCGGCCTGTAGGACGAGTTGGGCGGCCTCGGGAATGGTCATGAAGTAACGCACCATGTCGGGGTGAGTGATGGTGACCGGCCCGCCAGCCCGAATCTGCTCCTTGAAAATCGGCACGACGCTGCCGCTGCTGCCCAGCACGTTTCCGAAACGCACCGTGATGAATTCCGTCCGGCTGCGCTCGTTGAGCGCCTGAATGTAAAGCTCCGCGACGCGCTTTGAGCAGCCCATGATGCTCGTGGGATTCACGGCCTTGTCGGTTGAGATCATCACGAACTTTTCGCAGCCCGCTTCCGAGGCGATGTCGGCAATGGTGCGCGTGCCGCCGACGTTATTCTTGATCGCCTCGCCGGGATTCTCCTCCATCATCGGCACGTGCTTGTGAGCGGCGGCGTGGATCACAGCGCTGGGCCGATGACGGTGGAAGATCTCGCGCAGGCGCGGCCCGTCGCAGATGTCCGCGATCAGCGGGATGATTTCGATCTGCGGGTAGGCGGCGCGGAGTTCGCGATCAATCTGAAAGAGATTCTGCTCGGCCTGTTCGATCAGCAGCAGGCGACGCGGGCCGAACCGCCCCATCTGCCGGCACATCTCCGCACCAATCGATCCACCGGCCCCGGTGACGGCCGTGATGCGGCCGCGGATGTAGCGCTCAATGCCGGCGTCGTCGAGCTTGATGGGGGCGCGGCCGAGGAGATCGTTGATATCGACGTCGCGAATCTGCTGCACTTGGGCGCGGCCGGCGATCAGATCGCTGATGGCGGGCAACGTCTTGAACCGCAGATTTGTGCCCTGGCAAAGTTCGACGACGCGGCGGATTTCCTTGCGCGTCGCCGAGGGCATCGCGATCAACAGCTCATCGATCGCATACTCGGAACAGAACTGCTTGACGCCGTCGATCGAGCCAAGCACGGGCACGCCGTGAATCTGCGAGCCGTGCTTGCTGAGATCGTCGTCGAGGAAGCCCTCGATGCGATATTGCAGCACGGGCTGGCGCAGAATCTCTCGCACGACCGTCTCGCCGGCATTGCCCGCTCCGAGAATCAGCAACTTGGGGGCGCTGCCCTCCATGACCGGCTGGATTTCTTCGTGGTACAAGCGGACGGCAATGCGCGAGCCGCTGATCAGCGCGATCGTTCCGGCGAAATCGAGCAGCAGCACGGAATCGGGGAACTTCGCTCCCTGAAAAACATCGAGCCCCGCCGGGATGAAATGCCAGCCAAGGCGCGCGGCGAAAAAAGCGGAAATCTGGTCGATGTTTATGAGCGTGTAATAGACGGCGAAGATCCAGACGAAACTGATCCACGCCGCCTTCGTTACCTGCAAGACGTCACGCAAACTGACGTAACGCCAGGAACCCTGCGGCAGACCAAGGGCTACGAAAACGATCAGCTTGACCAGCAAGACGAACGGCAAAAGCGGTAGGAAAAACGTAGTAAACCAAAGTTCTGCGCGCTGAAAGTTGTATGCGAGACCGAACGCGAGCAGCCAGGAGCAGGCGAATAGCCCAACGTGTGCCAAGAGCGTGAGGACCGCACGGTTGCGCCGCGCGAGGGACACGACCCGACCTGATTCAGATTGCGCTCGCCGCTCGCTCACCTACCGTGTTGCCTTTCGAGAAGTTCTACTGTTGCTGAGCGGCCGCAGCCAGTGCGAAATAGATTTGGCGCGCAGCGAGATCGGATTGCGGCGCAGAAATGCGGCCCTCCAATTCCGCCAAAACTCGCTTCAAGTTCGTGGAATCGCCCGCCACCCACGAGCCGTATGCGGCGAACCCGAGCGCTTGCGGCGTTGCACCGGAAAGATCCGAGACACGCATAAGCCCACGTGCCTGCTCGTCCAGAAGTCGCGGATCGGCGAAGTACGAGCGCAGATCAATATTGTGAGTAAACACGGCCGGGTCGCACTGGACGGATCGCGTCAACTGGAGCCACGCAGTAAGGAATCGTTCCTGCGCCAGGGCGGCGTGCACACTCAAAAGTCGCGGTAGCGGGTCGCCGGCGTTCACCTCCGAAGCCAGGTCGAGCAACTGAGCGGCGGTACGAAATCGATCGTAGCGATCTTCGGTGCGCGCGGAAGTTGCTTCACGGAACGCGGAGATGCCGCGCCGCAGGCCATCCTGCGCCACGCGATCATTCGCAGCGCCATACAGCGCTGCCACGGAGGTGACGCCGTCTTCAGCGGCCGACCGGGTCGCGTGCGGCACCGCGATTCGAGGCTCGGCGAGACCGAAGTATTTCTTAAACGGATCGTCGCTGCCGTGCGCGATGATCGTGCGGTTCGGAACACTCAGGCCGACCGTGGGCAGCCCCGTGATCGGCAGCTCAAAGCTCAATGACTGGGAGAGATAGGTCGCGTCCCGAATCTGACCGTCGTCATACGCGAACGGGGGTCGATAGGGTGAGCGTTGCGCGGAGGGCGGTACCGCCACACCGATTGCGGCCGGCTGGAGAATTTCCGGGAGAAAGAATCCCACGCTACGACCGAGGGGCAATCGTCCGCGTCCGATTCGGTCCAAACTATGAGGTGTGCGCGCGCCCCCAATATCCGAAGGCGCGCCTTGAGTATTCACGCCGCCGATGATCCCCAAGCGCGCCGAACCGAATTCTGAGGGCCGACTATAGATCGGGCGAGTGTAGGCCTGACCAAAAGCCGATCCGACTATGAACAGCATCGCAAGGAGCTTCACGCATCTGGTGGCCATGCGATCTCCATCTCAAAGCCCGATCCAATCGGCGGAGGGCAACCAAGCTCCCCCTACTTATCTTAGGAGGAATTCCGAGCGGCGCGCGCCGTCTCTTCTGAATATCGGACGCGTGAGGCGGGGTTCTTAACTCTCTACTCGTACGATCGGGGCTCGGTCCAGCACTAAAGTGCGTTCACCTCCGCCGACGAAGCGGATTCCGGCCTTGGGAGAGTTGCCGTGGGCATGAATCCAGACCACCTGGCCCTCGCCATAGACGGCGTGCCGCACGCGCGTCCCGATTTCCCAATCCGCGAAACGCTGATCAACCGGCAAACCGGCGCGGCGGGCCTTCACGGGATCTTCCATGGAAAAGACGGGCTCATCGTCCCAGGTCGGACGCCGAGCAGCGGGTCGCTCGGTGAATTCGCCCCGCTCGCGTGGCGTGGTGCGCGGAGGCGACCAGGCCGGGGCCTTCGGTCCAATGGCGCGGCGCTGTACGCCGGCGTCTGAAATCTCCGCCAGAAATGCGGACGCGGCGCGCGGCGTCGGCACGCCGCGCACGAGGCGCTGCGCCGAGTGCGTCAGGATCAGTCGCCGCATGGCGCGGGTCATGCCGACAAAACACAGGCGGCGCTCTTCCTCGATCTCGCCACGGGACTCGGAACGAAGCGCGCGTTCGTGCGGCAGAAGCCCCTGCTCCAGTCCGACAATGATCACTACCGGAAACTCAAGCCCTTTCGCGGTGTGCAGCGTCATCATTTGCACGGCGCCCGCCGACATGTCCACGCCGTCCTGATCGCCGACGAGGCTGACGCGCTGCAGAAAGCCTTCGAGAGTGGGCGCTTCCGGCTCCTCCTCTTCATAGCGCCGAGCGGCCGTCACGAGTTCCTGCACGTTTGCAAGGCGATCCTCGTCGGTCGCCGCGGTCGATTGCTCGGCGCGGAGCGCCTGCTCCAGACCCGAACGTTCGATCACGTCCGTCACGAATTCACTCACACTCAATGCGCCTAGATTTCGAGCCAGTGAATCCAGCAGCTCCGTGAACTTCCGCAGCTTTGGCCACGCGCTGCGCAGCGCGTCGTCAATCTCGCCGCCGCGCAAAACATCGATCACCGGCCCTCCGCGGCGCGTCGCCGCGGTCGCGAGCCGCTCCAACGTCGTCTTGCCGATTCCGCGCGTGGGGGTATTGATGATGCGCATCAGCGAAACGTCATCGCGCGGATTCACGATCGTCCGCAGATAGGCGACCGTGTCCTTGATCTCACGCCGGGAGTAGAACTCGACACCGCGCAACATGCGATACGGAAGCGCCCGGGCGCGCAGCGCATCTTCCAAGCCGCGTGAGACCGCGTTCGTGCGGTACAGAATCGCCATTTCGCCGAATTCGTACTCCTGCGAAAGCTCGCGGATCGTGGCCGCGACGTGCTCGGCCTCGATGCGATCCTCGGCAAATTCAAACACTTCGACCGGTGCGCCCTGCGGCAACTCCGACCAGAGCAGCTTCTCCTTGCGACGGCGATTGTGACTGATCAGTCGATCGGCGGCGGCCAGGATCGCGCCGTGGGAGCGATAGTTCTGCTCCAGCCGCACGACAGTCGCACTCGGGTGGTCACGCTCAAAATTCAGGATGTTGTCGATATTGGCGCCGCGCCAGCCGTAAATGCTCTGATCCGGATCGCCGGTGACGCAGACGTTTTCATGCCGAAGCGACAATTCGTGGGCAATCACGTACTGGGCGTGATTCGTATCCTGATACTCGTCGATCAGCAGGTAGCGAAAACGCGCGCCGAGTTCATCCGCAATGTCGGGTCGCTCGCGCAGCAGCAGCGCGACGCGCAGCAGCAGGTCGTCAAAATCCAGCGCATTCCGCATGCGCAGCATCGACTCGTACGCCTCGTACAAGCGGCCGACCTGTCGGTTTTCGAAGCTGTCAACCTGAAGCAGCAGTTCGCGCGGACGCTGCAACGCGTTCTTGG
>JBGAJB010000065.1:0-7061 GCA_044225155.1 Phycisphaerae bacterium
GCCATTCATCGTAATTATTCTCAATTCTCTCGCGCGGGCAGTGGCGCGCCGCCCTGATCCAAGGCGGGATTCTACGTCGGCGTCCGGGTGTGCGCTGGATAAATGCCGGTGAAAAAGCCGCAATAACGCTGCGTGACCGCTAGGATAGTGCTGGTCTGTGGAGCCACCCATGTCCCACGAAGACACAACCTCGGGCTCGCCGATTCGCGGCCTTCCGATCGTCGACGAATCGCCCCTGATGACGCTGGTCAGCGCCGTCATTTTTCTGTGGGTTGGGTTTTTTCTCGGCCTGGCGCCGACGGACGACGCCCAGCCGCTCTACAAGTTCTCAGTTTGGGCCTTCGTCTGGATGGGCCGCTTTGTCGGCATCGCGCTTCTGATCGTCGCCATACTCGGGTTTCTCAAGCTTTCCGGCCCATTCGCGATCCTGGATGCCATCGCATCAGTGCTCGCCTGCGCCGCGTGCATCTTCTGCGGCGGGGTCTGGTTGATTTATGGTGACTACGACGGCGTGCTCGTGCTGCTGTTCGGCATCGTGAACGGTAGCGCAGCCCGATCCAGCATTGTGCGCCTGCGAAGCCTAAGATAGCCGTTTGGATGAGCGACTCCGCCCGCGGCACGCCCGACCTCGATCCAGCGCTCGCCCGCTATAGCCGGCAGATTCTGTTTGCGCCTTTGGGCATTGCCGGCCAAAAGCGATTGATCCACTCGCGCGTCACATTGCTGGGCTGCGGTGCGCTGGGCTCGTCGCTGGCTGGGACTTTGGTGCGGGCCGGAGTCGGCTTCGTCCGCATCATCGACCGCGACTTCGTCGAGTTGCACAACTTGCAGCGGCAGGTGCTCTTTGACGAATCGGACGTGTCGGGCAATCTGCCCAAGGCCGAAGCTGCGGCCCGCAAACTGCGGAAGATCAATTCGGCCGTCGAGGTCGAAGCGATTGTCGCGGACGCCAACGCCGGAAATCTCGAAAAGCTCTGCGACGACGTCGAGCTGATCCTCGACGGCACCGACAATTTCGAAACGCGCTTTCTCATCAACGACGTGGCCGTCAAGCTGAATGTGCCTTGGGTCTACGGTGCGTGCATTGGCGCCGAGGGACTTGTCTTGCCGATCCTGCCGCGTGAAACGCCCTGCCTGCGCTGCATCTGGGAGGACGCGCCGCCGCCGGGCTCATCGCCCACGTGCGACACGGCCGGCGTGCTGGGTCCGATCGCCGGACTGGTCGCCAGCTTGCAGGCGATCGAGGCGATCAAGATTCTGGCCGGCAAGACGGATGCTCTCGTGCGGCGACTCGTGACCATCGACGCGTGGGATGGACGGATTCGCCACATGGACGTGCAGAGCGCGCGGGACAACGGCAACTGCCCCTGTTGCAAGCAAGGTCGCTACGACTTTCTCACCGGCGCGCGCACGAGCGCGACGACTTCGCTTTGCGGACGAAACGCCGTGCAGGTGTTGCCGGCCGAAGGCGTGCGAGTGAATCTGCGCGAGATGGCCGAACGGCTGCGACGCCACCGTCCGACGGTGAACGAATTCCTGCTCCGCGTCGCGATCGAGAGTTTCAAACTGACCCTTTTCCCCGACGGACGGGCGATCATTCAGGGCACGGCCGATGCAGCCGTCGCCCGCGGCGTTTACGCGAAATACATCGGCTCGTAGGCAACTGCGTCAAAAACCCGGCACGAAGTTGGCCGAGAGTATTTCTCCAAGATCGGTGAGATCAACGTCACCGTCACGGTCGAGATCGCCGTCGCCGCTGCCGCCAAAGTTCGAAAGCAGAATTCCGAGATCGGAGAGATCGATCACGCCGTCGTGATTTAGATCGGCCGCCGCATCCTGAATGAGCACGCGGGGCGAAGGCATTAACGACACGAAATGCTGGCCATCCGCGGATTGAATCAAAAAGCGGTCGAGTCCGTGCGTTTCACCGACCGACAATGATGCCTCATACACACCACCGCCGAGATCACTCACCGGCCCGATCGCCGTCGCGCCGGCGCTTCCGTCATCGTGCGTAACTGTCACTTGTTGCCCAGCCGTCGCCGGATTGCCCTGCCAATCCCGCAACTCAATGTGCAGTGCGAGTTCCGCACCGCTCCCGCTGAGCGCCTTTCCGGGCGCCACGCTCGCCGTCGATTCAATCGCGTCCGGCACGCCGACGAGTGACGCACGCCATGTATCAAACAAGCCGCGCAATTGCACAACCGGATCGGGGGCCTCGACCGGCTGGTTCGGCACGTTCAGATTCATGTAATAGACGCCCTCGGCACAACCACCGGCCGAGCAGTCGCCGTCCACATCGCCGCGCCGCGCGACAATCACGAAGCCGATGTGCGCCGCTTTCGTAAAGCTCGGCGGCGGTGAGCCGCAGCCGGTCGGATTGCGAAAGCTGCACGAACAGCGTCCGTCGCCGCCTTTCGACGCCGCCGCCTCCATTCCGGCCATCAGCTTCTCGGGCATGCCGCCGGGTGTGTTGATCACGGCGTCGACGGCCGCATCGAGCACCGGCGCCCCGGTCAGAACATTCCCCTGGATCGAATAAGTCATGGTCCCGATCGTGCCTGTGCGTCCGCTCGCGTAGGCCCCGTTCTGCGTGCCGCTGAACGTAATGGCGCGGTTGTACGCGTCGACGATGCCGTACTGCCGCGTCTGATGCATGCTGCCCGGGTGCTGAAGATCATCCAAGATCCCGCCGGGATCGACACCGGCCAGCATTTCGTTCCAGATGATCAGCCGATTCTCGCCGGTGACGTCGCCGGCCGACTGTGCCGCTCCGGCGCCGATGCCAACGAGGACGACCGGCACGCCATCTTCGAGATCCTCGCTCAGGATACACGTCGCGCTGCCGATGCCGACTTCGCGCGTGGCGCTGTCCACGATGATGATCGACCAGGTGGCCAGGACCGGCCGGGCGGCGAGACTGGCGGCGAGGAGACACGTCGCGATCTTGCAGAAGTGCGATGTGAGCATAGTGCCCGTAATCTTAGCGATTCGAGCATCCGGACTTGCGTCAATTTGCGATGAAATACGTGTTATCAAGTCGGGTTTTGTGCTTCAATCCGCGGGGCGCGGCAGTGCGTTCGGAGTTTTCATGCACGTTTTGATGATCGGCGCGGGCGTCTCGGGCCTGACTTGCGGCATTGCTCTTCGCGAGGCGGGCTACGACGTCACGATCGCGGCCGAGCGACGAACACCGGAGGTCACGTCGGATCGTGCCGGAGCCGTGTTTACTCCTTTTCGGGCTGAGGGTGACGAGCGCACGCGGCGCTGGACGCGCGCGGGCTACGAAGCGCTTTGCCGCCTCGCTCGTGATCAGGGAGAAAACGCGGGGCTCTCGATCGGGCCGCTGCGCGAATACTGCTTCTCGCCGCAACCACAGCAGCCCTGGTGGAGCGACCTGGTGGCCGGCTTTCGCCGCTTGCCCGCCCCGCCGGGATACAGCGACCTGCTCGCGGCCGACGTCCCGCGCATGGCGATGCGCCGCTATCTGCCGTGGCTCGAAGCACGATTCGAACGGGAACTCGGCGGCCGCTTCATCGCAGCCAAAATCAGGACGTTTGATGACGCGTTTGCGATCGCCGAACGATGCGCTGCACGCCCGGGCGGTCCGATGATGGTCGTGAACTGCGCCGGGTTGGGGGCGCGCGAGTTGGCCCGCGACGACGCCGTGCGGCCGATGCGCGGGCAGATTCTGCACGTCGAGAACCATCTGAATCTCATCGACTGCATCTTGGAAGAGGGTCGCGGCACAACGTCGACATACATTTTTCCATTTCCGGATTACGTCGTACTCGGCGGCACGTATGAAGTGGACGAATGGCGGGAGGTAACCGACGACGAGGCTCTCGCTGCAATCCTCGAGCGTTGCCGCAATCTGCTCCGTGTCGATGGACATCCGGAGTGGCGGCGACTGGGGGAGAAGCCGATCCGCGCGCTCGCGGGTCTGCGCCCGGTGCGCGTGCGCGACTCGACAGCCGAAGCGATCCGACTCGAAACGGAATCGATCGCACCGGGTCGCACGGTCGTACATAACTACGGCCACGGCCGCGCGGGTGTTACTTTCAGTTGGGGCTGCGCGCCCGACGTCGTGGCGCTCGTCCGCCAGGTCTCCGATTCGCGAAGAGAATGTTTGAGGCACCGGGAATCGAGCGCCTCACTATGATTGCGGAATGAGCGACCCCGGGGCGACCCACTCCGATGACGGGCGCGATCCCGCGCCGCGCCGCCGAAGAGTTCGTTACGCCGGCACACACCCGCGCCGATTTGAAGAGCGTTACAAAGAGCGCGATCCCAATCGGTATCCGGAGATGCAGGAACATGTGCGCAATCAGGGCCGCACGCCGGCCGGAACACATGTTCCCGTTCTGCTGGCCGAGACGCTGGCTGCCCTCGCACCTCAACCGGGCGAAATCGCCGCTGATTGCACGCTTGGCTACGGCGGTCATGCGCTGGCTCTGCTGCAAGCCGTGGGGCCGACCGGCCGCGTGATCGCCCTCGATCACGATGACGCGGCGCTGGAACGCGCGCGGTCACGGCTCAGTGCGTTGGGAGCACGCGACACGCAACTTCCGCAATCCGAGACTTCGCAGGGATCCGCCGCCCTGTCCGGTTTTGGACCGCTGCCGCTTGGACAGTTCACGGCGGTTCGATCCAATTTCGCCGGACTCGCCAAAGTGCTTGCTATGCGGGGCGTCGTCGGCGTCGACATGCTGCTGGCCGACCTCGGCGTCTCGAGCATGCAGATCGACGATCCGGCCCGTGGCTTCAGCTACAAACACGACGGCCCGCTCGACATGCGCATGGACGCGCGCATTCGCCGGACGGCCGCCGATTGGCTGGCGACGGCCGACGAAGGAACACTGGCAAGCGCGCTGCGCGACTTGGCCGACGAGCCGGACGCGGAACGAATCGCGCGCGAAATCATCAGTGCGAACGGAACGCTGCGCTCTACTCATGATCTGGTCGAACTGCTGATGCGCGCCAAAGGCGCTGGCGCCAGAAGCGAAGACGGAGAGGCCCATCCGGCCGCGCGCACTTTTCAAGCGCTGCGCATGCTGGTTAATGACGAGCTTTCCAGCATGCGCCATTTACTGCGAACCGCGCCGGATTGCCTCAATCCTGGGGGCCGGATCGTCATCATCAGTTTTCACAGCGGCGAGGATCGCCTCGTGAAACGGGCCCTCGAATCCGGCCGTGACGCGGGAATCTATGCCGAAATCTGCGAAGCCCCGATCCGCGCCTCAGCGCTTGAACAGCGGGACAACCCGCGCAGCCGCCCGGCCAAGCTGCGCTGGGCACGGCGCGGAAAGAAAGAAAACGCCTAAGGCTTGGGGACCGGCTGGCTCGCGGGAGCCGAGGCCGGCTGCGTGGCCGGGAAGCGGTCCGGGAATTTCTCGTGCATGTGCCGCGCGAGCGTGTCCATCAGACGGCCGCGACGAAGCGCGTCGCCTGCTTCGAGAATCTTGCCGGTGTCGCCGTCGACGAGATACAGCGTCGGCAAAGACGGCGTGCGGAGCATCCGTTCCAGCTTCGGCGCGTCTTCGCAGATCACTTCCCACGTTCCGCCGCGCTGAATCATGGCCTGCTGCACCGCGTCGGGAAGGATGTTGTGCTGGTAGTCGAGGCTCACGCCGAGCAGCGTTAATCCCTGATTGCCGTATTGCGCCTGGGCTTTCACCCAGTACGGGTAGTCGCGGGCGCAGGAGGGACACCAACTCGCCCAGACATGCAGCAACACGAGCTGGCCCGCGTAATCCTCAGGAAACCGCACATATTGCTGGTTGATCGTCCACGACTCGAAATGCGGCGCGAACGAACCGACCGGCAGCAGTTGAATGCGCGGCGACTTGTTGATCGGTTGGGTCGTCGTGGGCGGCCCGGGCTTAAGCGGAACCCGTGGCGCCGCTGGTCGCGTGGCGGCCGGTCGCGAAGTGGGCCCGTTGGGCCGCGGAAGGATCGTCGGGCGCGATTGGGCGGCCCCACCGATCGTCATCAAGCAGCTACACACGGTAATGAGTGTGATGCGGGGGCTCATGCCGCGTTCGAATGCGTACATGGTGGATAGGATAACATCGTTTTTCCTCGGATCGGAGACGCCCCGGGACGGATCAAGCCGCCGCATCAATAACGCGGCCACGGTTGAATCCGGCTTACCCATTTAGGGGGTTTGGCACGGTGCCATTCGGGACCGCTGCCCATCAGCAAGGCAGCCCGTACGCCGCGAGCAGAATTCCCAGATCGCTAAGATCGACGTCGCCATCACCGTCGAAGTCGCCGTCGTCATGCGCAGCGCCGCTCGTCACGCCAAAGTTCGCCAGCACAATCCCGAGATCGCTCAGGTCTACATTGCCATCGCCGTTCGCGTCACTTGCACACGATTCGCCCGCCAAGGCGCGCAGGTCGACCAGTAGATACTCGCCGGCGTCGATGTTGCCGTTGTTATTGATCGACGGCGGCACCTGACTCTGCCAGATCAGCGCCCCGCCATCGTTCGTGTTGAATTCGGCGGCCGCCAGATAGATCTGCGTCGGCAGGAATCCGAATTCCTCGCGGAGGTTCAGCGTTCCTTCGAGCACGCCGCCGTTCGGGCCCGTCGCGGCGGCGTTCGTGCCGCTGGCGTCAAACCACGCCTCGTAGTCATTGTTGTTTTCGTCGGCGAGGTAGGCGTCCCAGCGCGCGATCTGGCCGCTCTTGGCCCAATTGGCCGCCTGCAACGGCCCCGGCATCAGCGCGACGTATATGAAATGATCGTTTCCTTCGCCCGCGTCGTTTGTCGCGACGTAGAGCGTATCACCCACGATGCCGACCCACAGATTCAATCCGCCATTGCTCGCCAGCAGGCACACGGGATTGTTGCTGCCCGCGCCGCCGCTGAGTGGGCATGCGCCGTTGTCGAGCACGCCGTTCACCGACCAGCCCGGCTGCGTGCCGCCTTCGACCGCGAAGTGCCAGTCAGCGCCGTTGTTGTTATCCCACGTGCCGGCCCCGTTGTTGAACGCAAGGTCGAGTTGCGTCGCGGCGCCGCTGACGAGCACGATCGCCTCCCAGCGCTGCGTCGTTGC
>JBGAJB010000065.1:7072-14675 GCA_044225155.1 Phycisphaerae bacterium
CGCTGCGTCGTTGCGTTCCACGCCATCGCTGGATCGGGCGAAATCACGGTGCTCCAGTCATTGAAGCCGTAGTGCAGCTTCACGGTGCTGGCGCCCGCCAGCGGTCCGCCGAGCGGGTTGTACGAAACCGTAACGTTCTGCGCCGCGACCGGCGGATCGGGGAAGATCGCCACGGCCGGATCGCTCTCATCGCCCGCGCCGACGTAGACGTGCTGAATGTCGCTCTTGCGCGTATTGCCCGCGCCGTCGGTCGCCTCAACGTAATAGTCGATCAGCGTCTCATTCTGTCCTGTGATCTGCGCCGCGTAGCGTGTCGCGATGTAGGTCGGCGCGAGGATAGTTCCCGGCCGCGTCGGCGCGGCCTGCGCGCTCATAGCGATGCTCTGCCACGCCCCGACTTCCCCCCCGCCGGCGTAGGTCTCGTTCTCGACCGACGAAATCGGGTTGACGCCGTCGAGATCGACGCGCCACTTCAGCGTCACGCTCGACAGCCCGCTCACGTCGTACGCATACGTCCAGACCGTGAAATCGGACGGCTCGGGCGTTGATCCAAACTCGAAACCACCCGGGTTGTATGGATCGCGCTGCGGCGGAAAGATCGTCGGCGCGAACGCATCCGGCTGGCCGCTGATGACGGCGTTTGCGTAGCCGACCGCCTGATTGCCGGCGCGCGTGACGTTGCTGTCCCACGGATTGGCGCTGCCGTCCCAGTACCAGTAGTCGCTCGCCTGGCCGCACAGCAGCCAGTGCCACGCCATTTCGGTGTTCGTTCCAAGGCCGCTGAGGATGTTCGCCTCGCTCAGCGCCGGCGCGATCGATTCGGCCATGTGGACGCGATTCTGCGCCGCGGTCATTACGGCCCAGCTATTGCGGTCGGGACTCCAGCCACTGGAATCCGGATCGCCGAGCCACTTTTTGAACTCGGGATCGCCGTTATCCGCGCCCGCCCACGAGCCCGGCTCGACGTGAATGACATCGCTCGCGACCGGCGGAAAGCGCGTGAGGTAATCCTCGATGGTGCTCACGTCGTAGTTGGGATCGCCGCTGACCCAGTTCACCATCGACTGGAAATTGCCGTGGTAGTAGCTGTCCGACCCGCCGCCATAGTTGTCGCCGTCGTGATGCAGCACGACGAACATCGGATGAGCCGGATCGGTGTTGAACGCGATGTACTGGTTCATCACCTGGTCGTAGAGAAACGCCCCGTACCCGCCGCGCCCGTCTTCGTTGCCCTCGTAGCGCGCCGCCGGCACGACGGTCAGCTTGGTCGCGACTCCGGTGTTGGGATCAACCGATTGCGCGTAATGCGGCTGATAGCCAAACGGCGCGCTGACGCGGCTCGGCGCCCAGAGATTGAAGAGTTGCACCCACGCTCCACCGCCGGCACTCGGATCCGGATTGACCTGATCCGCACGATTCGGCGCGAAGAGATTCGATGCGTTCGTATGTGGATATCCGACGCACGCCCGGTCGAGGTGGATGTTGTCGACGAGGGCCCACGAAATCCCCTCAGCCGCAAGCGCGGGAATGACTCGCTCGCTGAACGCCGTCTCGGGTGGAAAGATGCCGCGCGAATAGCCCGTGCCGAACGTCGTGCCGTAAACCTGCTTGTGCAGGCGAATCTGCATGCGAATGTCGAGGTCCTGGAGCAACGGCATGAGCGGGTGGTGATAGCCGAATGCGACCAGGTCGAGCCGCCGGTTGCCCAGCGTCGTGAACCAGTTGCGGGCCGTGTTGTAGCCCGCGTCCCAGTTGTTCCACTGCCCGCCGTTCGCGCCGGCCGCTTCGAGCGCGTTCAGGTTTTCGATCAGTGAACCGGAAAAGCTGACCTGTGCCCCGAGATGCGCCTGCCCCAGGCCGGCCGCGATCGCGTCCTTGGGCCAAGTCGTGTAAGGCCCGAGCCGCTGGTTATGGATATCGATGATGCTGAAATTGAAGCGCGAGTTCGTATCCGCAGTGACGGCCGTCTCGTACGGGTAGTAGATCGGCTGATGCATGTGCCAATGGAAGCCGACATGGATCGGCTCGGCGCCGCGGGCAAGCCAGCCGCCGAGCGCCGTAACGAAGAGCGAACAAACGGCGGCCCGGTTGAAGTGCATGCGTGTCCTCCGCAAATGATTCCGCGAGTTTAGCCCGGCCGAACGCACGCCCGAATTTTGAACGTGGAGAATTGCGAAAATCTTGACGGGATCGAAGCGACCCGGGCATCTACTACGTGCATAGTAAACGCTCGTGGTTTTTGAAGGAGTTTCTCATGCTCGTGCTATGGCAACAGTGGACCGTCGCCGCCGCCGTCATTGTCGCCCTGCTGACATCGCGCGCCGCTGCGCAGGTGCAGGCCGCACCGCCGAAAATTGAGTGGAAAGGCGAACGCGTCAGCGTACCAATCGACACGGCCACGCAGCACATCGTTGTGAAAGCGAGCCTGAACGAGAACGGGCCGTTTGAATTCGTGATGGATACCGGCGCGGGAATGACGCTGCTGGATCAGCGGCTGGCAGATCGCCTGCACCTCGAGACTATCGGCGAGGCGCGCGTCGGCGACGCCACCACCGGCGAACCCAAGACGATGAAGATCGTGATGATCGATCGCATCGACATTGGAGGCGCTGTGCTCACCGGCAAGATTCCCTGCGTCGTGCAGGATCTGAGCGAGTTGTTCTCCGGCGAGCCGGATCGGCCGATGGGAATTCTCGGCTTCCGGTTGTTCGAGAACTGCCTGCTGACGCTCGACTATCCGGGAAACGCGCTCGTCCTGGAGCACGGGGCGCTGCCGGACCCGGACGGAAAATCCATCCTGCCCTGCAAGCGCGATCGCGGCCTGCCGGTCATCGAAACACAACTCGGCGGGATCGATACGAAACTGACCATCGACACGGGCGCCGCCACCAACATCGTGCTTGAGAAATCGCTGAAGGACAAATACCACATGAAGGCCCCGCCCGTCGTGACGCGCACCGCGCGGCGCATGAACACCGAGACGGAGATCGCCGAGGCCCGCATCGACGGCGACCTGAAATTCGGCGCATACGCCCTGCACGAACCGTTCGTGCATTTCGAAGGCACGCGCTCGGTCGTTGGCTATGACGTGCTATCCAATTTCGCGCTCACGTTCGATCAGAAAAACGAGCGCGTCAGATTTCAGCGCGCGGACGCGAAGCCCATCACGTTTGGCCCGCGCTACGCTTGGGGGATGACCACGAAATTCAACGGCGATCATCGGGAAGTGTTGACCATCGTGCCCGGCTCTCCGGCGGAGAAGGCCGGCCTGAAAGTCGGCGACATGATCAGGGCCGCAAACGGCAAACTCGTCACCGAGCTTCCGCGACAGGATTGGGCCAAGCTGAGTTGGACGGCCGGCAAGGTCGAACTGGTCGTCGATCGTGGCGCGCAGAAAACGATGCTGACGCTCGATGTGGCCGTCGTTGTTCCGTAAAGAACCGCGCCACTCCACTTGGCTTTGGTCGCCCGGCTCGCGGCACATCCCGGCGAAGCGCCGCCCTCGCGTGGAATGCGCCGCTCGGCCCGAGATGATTGCCCGGCAAATTTCGACGACCGGCTGCTCAGTCTGAGGACTTCTCGGGCGCGGCTTTTCCGCCCGACGCGTCTTCGGCCTGCGGCGCGCGGCCGCCGTTAAGACCGGCCAGTTCTTCGAAGTACTTGCGGAGCACGTTTTCATACTGCCGCGGGACGCGCTCGTGTTCGATCGCGTCCGATGCGTCGCGCACGGCGGAATTCACCGCGTCGCGCACTGCGGCCGAGGCTTCGCCCTTGTTCATCGGACCATCGACGACCATTTGGCCGATGATCTGGCCCTGGCTCATCTTCACGTTGGCCTTGGTCGGGTCCATCTGGTGCGCGATCGCATTCTTGCCGATGCGCGCTCCGTAGCCGTAGCCCTCGTTGCCGCCCTGCTTGCCGATCTTGTCCCAATTCGGCGGGCGATTGTTACGTCCCGTGCCGTTGCAGTTTCCATCGCAGAAGGACTTCAGTTCCGAAAGCTGCGATTGCAGTTCGTTCGCCATCTGCTCGGCCATCTCGGCCGCGGACATCTGCTGGCCTCGCGCTCAACGCCGCCGACATCCCTTCCATCGCGCCGGCCGAACCCGATCTTGGCAAGCCTCGCCGCCTGGGCTGCTTTGCCATGGCCTTGGCCATGCTTTGCATCTTCTGCTGGCACTCCTTGTTGGCGGCCATCTTCTTGGCCAGCTCCTTGATCTGCTGCTCGTTCATGCCGCTCTTGGAAAGCTGCTGCTGGAGCATTTTCTCCAGGTCTTTGGGATCCATCTTGGAGAGCTGATCCATGAGTTTCTTTGCCTGTTCCTCGCTCAGGCCGGCCTTGTTCTCCAATTCCTTTTGCAGCTTCTGAGAATCGGCGAGCTTGGCGAGTTGATCGGAGAGGTTGTCCATTTTTCGGCGAGGTCGTCGAGCTTCTGTGGCTTCGGATCGCCGCTCTTGGCCGCCTCTTCCAGTTCCTTTTTTAGTTCGGTGAGCGCTTTCTGGGCGCCCTCCATGTCGCCTTTCGACATGGCCTCGCTCAGCTTTGAGACTTTGTCTTCGCCTGCTGGGTGAACCAGCTTCGCGAGCTGCTTCTTCATCTCTTCGAGGGCTTGTAACTCGTTCGATTCCAGCCGCTCCTGCAACTTGTCCGCCACGCGTTCGATCTGCTTCACCGCCTCGCGCCGCACGTCTTCCGGCTTGGCGGTCGGCTCTTTGGGCAGATCCAGCTTTTCGACCTCAGCCGCAAGATCCTTCAAGCCCGGAGTGTCCTCCAGGCGCTTCTGCATTTTTTCCTTCTGCTCGTCGAGAGCTTCCTTCAGCTCTTTGTGCTCCTGCTGGGCGAGCTTGGTCTCATCAGTCGTCTTTTTCTTCTGCTCGGCGGCGAGCAGGTTCAGTGTCGGCATCAAGGCGTAAATCAAGCCGGCCATGAAGACCATCGCCAGCGACCAGGGCCACTGCCGCGGCGCGCGAATCGGAACGTGTTTCGTCACGTGCACATTCGACGCGATGCGCTCGGCATCTTGTACCGCGGCCCGGGCGAATGGATCGCTGCTCGTCCGCAGTGGTACGCCGAACTGACGCGTTTCGCGAAAGGCCGGCGCGCCAGGTCGATCTCAATCGCCGCCCGCAGCCGGCTGACGCGAGGTAGGTTCCGACGGCAGCGATCAACACGATCACGCCGGCCGCAATGGCAAGGCTCACATTGAGAGGAATGCCGAAAACAAACGCACGCTCGACGAGTACGACGAGGGCCCAGGCGCCGGCGCCAATGACGACGCCGCGCGTCAGCCATTCGAGCAGCAGATTTGAGGTGAACCGCATCCGCACCCGGCTGACTTGCTGATCCAAGAGCGACATCGTGCAATCTCCTGCCGTGACAACGCGGCCCAGTACTACTTACGGATAGTATCGGGAAATCCGCAACAACCCCGCCCAGGCTGGCTGATTGTGATGTAATCGGCCGGGATGAGCCGCAATTGCGCCCCAAACTCCCAGTTGGTCGGCAGTCGCCGAAGGTCGCGCCACTGGGCACCTCCGACAGTCATTTCGCTCGATAATTTCCTGAGAGCATTGGACACAGGTCGCCCCGAGAACGTCAATTCCATCTTATCCTGACCACGCCGTGACCCACCGCCCCTCCCCGGCATCCAACCCGGAAGCGCGGGAGGAGTCCGCGCGGCGAGCTTCACACGGAGTAAATCTGAATGTCCAAACGATTCGCGCGAGGAGTGTTGTCCGCCGGCCTGACCCTGATCGCGGCCGCCCAGGTCGCCAGCGCCGGCACCGATTTCGAACTGCGCTCCGGCGATAAGTCCTTCAAGTCCCGCCAGGCCGCCCGCAGGGTGAACGCGCTCCACTTTCTGCTCAAGACCGAGTGCCCGTACTGCCTGCGCTACGCGCAGGAATACGCCGCTCAGGCCCCGAGCGTGGCCGGTGTCACGCATATTTTCATTAAGCCCGATGCCGAAGCCGACATCGCGGCCTGGCAAGGCTCATCTCAACGGCCCGGCCGCCAAGCTTCCGATCTATCACGACGCCGACGGCAAGGTCGCGCAGCATTCGGCCTCGCGGCGGACTTCGACTTTCACGGCACGAAGAGCAACCATCCGGCCTTGATCCTGCTCGGCCCCAATCGGCGAAGTTCTCGCTGCTGTCGGGAAGGACAACACGGATCGCCTCAGCTTCGACAAGTTCGCGGCCGAGGTCACCCGACTCCAAGGCTCGGTGAAGGAGCACAACCTCGCGAAAGGCTGCAAGCGTGCTGAAGGGCTACGACCCGGTCAGCTATCACCTGGGCAAGCCGACGACCGGCCGCGATGAGTTGATTTCCAAGTATCGCGGCGTCACCTACAAATTCGCGAGCGAAGAAAATCGCGAAAAATTCGCCGTCGAACCTGAGAAGTACGCACCGGCCTATGGCGGGTGGCGCCACGGCGATGGCCGGCGGAGACAAGGTCGACATCGATCCGACAAACTACCTGCAGATCACGAACGGCCGACCGTTCCTGTTCTACAAAGGCTTCCTTGGCGACGCGAAAAGGACTGGACCAAGGACGAGCCAAACATGACCCACAAGGCCGACGACGCGAAGAAGCTGAGCGGCGAGACCGCCGAGCAAGCCGTAAGCAGCGTTCTTGCAGGTTCGCTGTTTTCCACGCCACCAAAAACTGAATGCCATGTCGACGGGCCACCGTCGGCATGGCATTTTTTGATTGACTACAGGCTCTCGCCATTTTGCCGCTGCCGACTTGCCCCCGGCACTTGCCGCTGGCTACCCGCCAGCTCCCTGCCACGATGACTTTGGGGGACCACGGCCTGGAGGGGTCTTTCTCGGCGCGCAGCTTTCGCGGGAAAACCGCGTTGATCATCGGTTTGCTGAATTCTGAATTCAAACCTGGAAGCGGCTACGGCTCGCGGGACGTTCGCTTCGATTTGGCTTGCTTGCAGAGCGGGAATTTCGAACTCCAGGGCGGGCGTGGGTCTCAATCGCAGTTCATTTTCGATCTCGGCCGTATAACCGCTTACGGCTCCATGTGCACGCGCACCGCTTGCAATCCACCAAACGCCCGGCTCGCGATCGCGGCCGGCTGCGGCTTCAGTCCGCTCAGCACGACATCCGCGTCGCGCGCCAACCACGCGAACACCGCCATCACCGGCGTCCATGGTGCCCCAACCGCCTCGACCGCCGACAGGTCGAACGTCACACGGCGCGGCCCATCGAGCAGCCCGGCCACTTTCGCCAGCACGCGCGCGCCTCGTACGTCAGCACCGCCGGTCGCGCTCGCGCTGCCAGCCCGACTCGACGCGGGTCAGCTCCCATTCGTTTCCCAGCTCCGGCAGCATTTTCTTTGGCTCGTTTCGCATCGCTCGGATCTCCATTCGCGGCCTCAAATCCGCTCGCAGCATCGGTCGCCGCCGCGCGCCGGCGTTGGATTTCGCCAGGCACTTTTCAACCGCTTAGATGCAGCCGCCGTCGATCGTGTCATCCGTCTTGCGTGATTTCCGCCCATCCCAGCTCGCATAACCCAACCTCCCAACTACTCCACCGGGCTTTCCGGACCCGCACACTTCGTCCCGAAAAAGCGATGAGCTGCCGCAATAC
>JBGAJB010000066.1:0-14759 GCA_044225155.1 Phycisphaerae bacterium
GTTCATGGCGTTTCAGGTTACGGCCGCCCCGGCGAGCCCGGCGCGGCACGGCCTGTTCAGCGGACGGAGCAAACTGGAGCCGACCAGGATCGAACTGGCAACCTCTTGCATGCCATGCAAGCGCTCTCCCAACTGAGCTACGGCCCCGCATCTGGGAATGGTCAGGGCCGGACTTGAACCGGCGACCCTGGCATTTTCAGTGCCATGCTCTACCAGCTGAGCTACCTGACCGCCGCGTACAGCCACGGCCGGCTGCTCACGGGCAGATCGTTGAACTTAAGGCCTGCCGGCGTGAATCGTCAAGTTGAATCGACCGAAAGCGGCCGTTTCAGGGCAGGAGGGCCTCTGCGGGGAGATCGTCAGCTGTGGCGGGATCGGGCACTTTCGCGGGATCGAAAAGTCGAACTATGACGCGCTCGGGTGGGACAATGGGAAGCCGTGCGCGTCCGCGCGCGGGACGTCGCGCGCTGCGATGATCACGTCGATGTTTGCCGGCAGGGCCCGGCGCACGCGTCAGAAACGTGGTTCCCGCCGCGCTGGGATGAAACGGATTTCACGTCCGAGTTCGTCGCATTCGCGGCGGAATCTGCTTGGTCGCTCTCCGGCCCGCAGCTATCATTGAGCCGCGTGGCCGTCCCGCGCCGGCGGAGGAGCGGGGGGAAGCCAAGGCGGCGCCGGGCGCGTCGCCGTGTGAAGACGGTCACAGCGAAGTCGTACGCGCTCTCCTCGGGCGCGCCTTTTCAGCAGCTTCACGCCCGACGGTCCCTCAACGGAGATTTCCAGCCATGCAGAAATACCGTGGAGTTCTTGGCTTTGCCGGCCTGGCGTTGCTCGCCGCGCCGGCGCTCGCGGCCACGCCTCTAACGACAGTCCGGGTCGCCAGCGGCCTGACGCGGCCGGTTTTCATTACGCACGCACCGGGCGACACGAGCCGCATCTTCGTCATCGAAAAGCGCGGCGCGATCCGGATCATTCAGAACGGCGTGCTCCTGGCGACGCCCTTTTTGGATATCGATCCACGTGTGACGGGCGGCACGTCCGACGACAACGAACAAGGTCTGCTCGGGCTTGCGTTTCATCCGGACTACGCCAATAACGGCTATTTCTACGTGAATTACACCGGCGTCGTCGGCGCGGGCGACACGTACGTCTCGCGCTTCTCGGTGACGTCCGATCCGAACGTGGCCGATCCGAACAGCGAGTTCAACATCCTGAGCTTCGATCAGCCGGCGAACAATCACAACGGCGGCTGGATTTCGTTCGGTCCGGATGGGTATCTCTACATCGCGACCGGCGACGGCGGCGGTGCGAACGACAGCGGCACCGGCCATCACGAGCCCGGCGGCAACGGCCAGTGGCTGGGCACGCGCCTGGGCAAGATGCTGCGAGTCGATATCGACGGCGGCTCGCCCTACGCGGTCCCGGCGGACAATCCCTTCGTCGGCGTTGTCGGAGCGCTCCCGGAAATCTGGGCCTACGGCCTTCGTAATCCGTGGCGCGACTGCTTCGATCGCGCGACCGGCGACCTGTGGATCGCTGATGTCGGTCAGAACAGCTGGGAAGAAATCAACGTTCAGCCGGCGGGCAGCCCGGGCGGTCAGAATTACGGCTGGCGTTGCCGCGAAGGCATGCACAACTTCAACTTCGGCGATAGCTGTCCGAGTGCGACCTTCACCGAGCCGATCTACGAATACTCGCACTCGCTCGGCTGCGCGATCACCGGCGGTTGCGTCTATCGCGGCTGCGCGATTCCCGATCTCGACGGCACCTATTTCTATGCCGACTACTGCTCCTCATCGATCTGGAGTTTCCGTTATACCGGCGGCGCGGTGACCGAGTTCACCAACCGGACGACCGAGCTCGATCCGGTCGGATCGCAGTCGATCACGAGCATTGTTTCGTTCGGCGAAGATGCGCTGGGCGAGATCTACATCGCCGATCAATCCGGCGGCGAGATTTTCAAGATCGTTCCGGCCACCATGATCGACTGCAACAGCAACGGCGTGGCGGATAGCTGCGATATCGCCACTGGTGCGAGCAGGGACGTGAACAACGACGGCATCCCCGACGAGTGTCAGGGCTGTCTCGGCGACATCGACGGCGACCTCGACACGGACCTGTCCGATCTGGGAATCGTGCTCGCGGCGTATGGCACGTGTGCCGGCGATGCTGGATATGACCCGGCGGCGGATTTCGATGGAAACGATTGCATCGATCTATCCGATCTGGGATTCATCCTGGCCGACTTCGGCTGCGGGCAGTAACGCGACACCAAAGCGTTCGCGAGCAGCGCGAGCGCAGCGACTCTGACTGGGATCCAGCCGGGCGACGGGGGCAACCTCGCCGCCCGGCCCCTTTTTTCGGTACTTCGTTCCGAGCTGAAATTGGCCCATCGAGCCCGGGAATTCGTGATGAACCGTGCGGCATATCACGCAGCGCCGGACGGGCTCCATCCCGGTGCGGGCTCTGCCGAAGCATAGTAAGATCGTCCCATTCGGCAGCCGCCGGAGACATGCCCCAGCGGGGCGCTTGAAGGAGTGACGAACATGGCTATTCGAGTCGCAATCAACGGTTTCGGCCGCATCGGGCGTCTGGTGCTGCGCATCGGCGCGAAGGACCGCAACCTGCAGTTCGTGGGAATCAACGATCTGGTGCCGTCCGACAATCTGGCGTATCTGCTGCGGCACGACACCGTCCACCGCCGCTACGACGGAAAGATCAGCGCCTCGGAAAAGGGCTTGAACGTCGACGGGCAGGAGATCCGCTGCACGGCCGAGAAGGATCCGGCGAATCTGCCGTGGAAAGACCTGAAGGTCGATTACGTCGTCGAATCCACGGGATTGTTCACGACCCGCGAAGGCTCGACCAAGCACCTGACCGCCGGCGCGAAGCGCGTGATCATCTCTGCGCCTGCCAAGGATGCGGACATCCCGACGTTCGTGCTGGGCGTGAACGAAGAGCGCTTCGACAAGAGCAAGGACACGATTATCTCGAACGCGAGCTGCACGACGAACTGCCTCGCGCCGCTGGCGAAAGTCGTGCATGACAGCTTCGGCATCGAAGAAGCGCTCATGACGACCGTGCACGCCATGACCGCCACTCAGCCGACGGTCGACGGCCCGTCAAAGAAGGACTGGCGCGGCGGGCGCTCGGCGGCCGCGAACATCATTCCGGCCAGCACCGGCGCGGCAAAGGCCGTCACGCTCTGCATCCCGGAACTGAAGGGCAAACTGACCGGCATGGCGTTCCGCGTGCCGACGACCGACGTTTCGTGCGTCGATCTGACGGTGCGCACGGCGAAAGAGACGTCGCTCGATGCGATCGGGGCAGCCGTGAAGAACGCGGCCGAGGGCCGGATGAAAGGCATTCTGCAATACACGGATGAGGAAGTCGTCAGCTCGGACTTCATCAGTTCGCCCTATTCGTCGATCTACGACAGCGGTGCGTGCATCCAGCTCAATTCGCGCTTCTTCAAGCTCGTGTCGTGGTACGACAACGAGTGGGGCTACGCGAGCCGCGTGGTGGATCTGCTGCGCTTCGTCGCCAAGCACGACGGGCTCGGCTAGCTCGACCTCGTGAAGCGCGGCACTACGCTTCACTGCGGAATCGCGAGAAAAACAGCGCCCGGAGAGCAGGCTTTCGGTCATCTCGAAAGCGCGTCTCCGGGCGTTTGCTTGCGCTCCGCGTCCTCTGAAGTGCTAAACGAGTTCCGTCTGCCCCGGGATCGGTGCAGGCGGGACGGGCACGGCGCCCATCGTGTATTCCGCCGGCGAGAGATCGAGCTTCGACGACTCGCGCACCCATTTCCACGACAGCTCGCGCCCGGTGTAGGCCGACATGCGGCCCATGATCGCGGTGAGCGTGCTCTCGGCGACGCGCACGCCTTCGTTCAGCGGGTGCCCCGAGCGCAAGCTGGCGATCATGTCGCGGTGCTCTTCGACGTAGGGATTCGGCGGATTCGAGTCCTCGTATTTCCAGGGCTTGCTACCCGTGATCTCGGCCGTCTGCGAATCGATCCGCAGCACGCCGCGCGTGCCGACGATGCGCTCGGCCACACGGTCTGAAGCCTTCTCCGTCTGACGGCACATGCTCAGCGTGCGGACGCCGTTGGGATATTCAAACTCGACCGCAAAGTGATCCCAGATATTGCCGTACTCCGGCGCGGTGCGCGCCGCCCGCCCGCCCATGCCGACGCACTTCACCGGCGTCGCCTGCAGGGCCCAGTTCACAACGTCCAGGTTGTGAATGTGCTGTTCGCAGATGTGATCGCCGGAGAGCCACGAGAAGTAGAGCCAGTTGCGGCACATCCACTCCATGTCGGTCCAACCGGGTTCGCGCTGCCGGACCCAGAGGCCGCCTTGGTTCCAGTAGCACTGGGCCGAGACGATTTCGCCGATGTCGCCGCGATGGACGCGCTTCATGGCTTCGATGTAGTGCTTCTGGTGGCGGCGCTGCGTGCCGGAGACGACGCCGAGTCCGCGCTTCGCCGCGATTTCACTCGCGGCAATGACTTTCCGCACGCCGACTGGATCGACCGCGACCGGCTTTTCCATGAAGACGTGCTTACCGGCCTGAATCGCCGCCTCGAAATGCATCGGCCGGAATCCGGGCGGTGTGGCGAGAATGACGAGGTCGATATTGCTGCCGAGGACTTGCTTGTAATTGTCGAGGCCGTCAAAGCAGGTGGCGTCGGTGACCTTCGAGCGGTCAGCCGCCTTTTCCTGCAGCAGGCCGCGCACCTCGTTAACGCGATCGCGGAAGAGATCGCCGAGCGCGACCACTTCGATGCCCTTGTCGGCCGTGATGCAATCAAGCATCGCGCCGCGCCCGCGCCCGCCGCATCCGATGAGGCCGACGCGAATCTTCTCGCCCATTTTCGGCCCGCTCTCGGAGTGCGTAAGCGGCGCAGCGGTCATCGATGGACCGGTGCGATTCGCGCCCGGACCCGCGCATCCAGACGCGCCAAGCGACGCCGCAGCCGCGGCGGCCGCCGCCGATCCACGCAGAAAATCACGACGTGACACATTTTCGGGGTGAGCTGACATCTGCAATATTCCTTTCGGGACGAAACTGGGCTGCCGCCGCGAAACTTAGCGGGAAAGGGCTGGCTGCGTCCACTCGCCCGATGGCCGCCAGCGCTCGCGGGCCACACGCACGCACATCGCCGAAACAGAAAAAAGCGACGGCCGCCGGTCTCCTTGCGGCAAACAGGCGGCCGATCGTGGAGTTCAACAACCGCTAACCGGGCAGGAGGAATCCGACTGGCGACCGCGACAGGCGCGCGAACCGGCGCGATCACGCGTGCCGCCGCCATTCGAAACATCGCCCACGAACAGGTCGAAGTCATGGAAATCCGTCGCGCCGCCGGTCGGACCGGTGTCCGGCGCCTGGATGCCGTTCAGAAAGCCGTAGACCGTGCCGGTTGAGAAGTCGGCGGCCAAGCCCAGGTGAACGTACGTGTTCAGCAGATGATGGACCCCGAGGTCATACAGGACGCCCGAGCTGTCGCCGAATTCGAGCGCAACCTTTTTTGCTTGACACGCTTGGTACACTCGCCTCGGGCGTTGGAAAACTCTTTCACACCACAAGCGTTTGCTCAGGGAGGAGCGTCGCCATGGAACATCGTGTCCGCATCAACCTGCTTTCGAGCGTCATTGTCATCGCGCTCGGCGCGACCGTCTCGCTGATCACCAGCACGGCCGTCGCGTCTCGAGCCTATCGGGCGCGCGGTGAGCTGGCCGACAACAGCAGCCGCACGCTCGTCGTGAAAGGGGCGGCCCGCAAACGCATCCGGTCCGACATCGCCAACTGGCACGTGCGTGTGCAGGGCGAAGGCGCAGACCTGCCGAAGGCCTATGAAGTTCTGCAGAAGTCGCTCAGCCGCGTGGAGGAATATCTCACGGTCCAGGGCTTTGAGCCCGCGGAAACCTGGCGGTCGGCCATCGATACCCAAACTGTCTTTCAGCGCGATCGCGACGGCAAGACGACCAACCAGATCGAAAAATATCTGCTCACCCGCAGCGTCGGACTGACTACCGACCGGCTGGAAGCAGTGGAACGCGCGGCGGTCGACATTACGCAGCTCATTCGCGACGGCATTCTGGTCGTCTCCTGCCCACCTGAATATCACTTCACTCGGCTCGCCGACCTGAAAATCGAGATCATGGGCGACGCGTCAAAGGACGCGCGGGCCCGCGCGGATGAGATCGCCCGCAACGCCGGCTGCCGCGTGGCCGAGGTACGCGACGCGCGCATGGGCGTGCTGCAGGTCACGCCGCCGCTTTCGACCGAAGTGAGCGATTCGGGCCTGCTCGACACCAGCTCCATCGAGAAGGACGTGCAGGCGGTCGTGACCGTGACGTTCGGCATTCGTCCGAATTGACGGGCGGAAAACCGCAAACGTCAACTCGACGTTCCGCGAGGCCCCATGCTTCGCTGACGAGATTTTTCGCGTCCGCTCGGCGATTGAACGGATACTCGTGGATCCAACTGATCACTCGCCCGGGCCCCGGTTCGGAATAGCGTTGCCAAACGTGGATGGCGCCGCAAGCCTCTCCGCCATTGCGATCAACATGGCTTGATCCTCGTCATCGAACCGGCCGGTTTCGTCCATCATCCTGCCTACCAAAACGAGTCGCTCCGGAGTCGAGTCGTTCCGGGGCGGAGACTGAAGCGCTTCCCGCCGCGCCCTGTCAAGAATTCTGACGGGACAGGCGGAGTGAGATCGTCTGGCCGAAGCGGGCTTTCCGCCCACCCTGCACCGCGGCGGCTACACTGCTGCCGGGCGTTTCCGTTCGAATTTTTTCGCGCACGTTTCGGAGACATTCGTGATCGCTCGTTTCCTGATCGGTCTGGTCTGTAGTGGACTCGTGACGACGCTGGCCGCGCGGAGCGCGTCCCAGATTCGGGCCCGCTCTCGTTCTCAAGAACGTCACGCTCATCGCCGGTCCCGGCGAGAAGATCGAGGGGGTGACGGTCGTGATCAACGACGGCCGTTTCACCGCGATTGCGCCGGATGCGGCCACACCCGTCGGTGCGCGCGTGCTCGACGCATCGGGATTGATCGCCTACCCGGGTTTCATCGATCTCTTCTCGCGCGCGGGCGTGGAAGCGCCGGCCGCGACCGAGGCGGACGAACGCCGCCGCGAAGGCGATGTGCCGCCGCTCTCCGAAGGACCGCACACGAACTTCAGCGCGCTGCGCGCCGGTGTCTTCGCCGCGCACGAAAACGCCGAAGAATTGCTCGACGGAAAAGCGGAATCGTTCGATAACGCACGCAGCGCAGGATTCGCGGCGGCCGTGGTCGCGCCGCCCCAGGCAATTTTCGGCGGCGAAGCCGCGCTGATCTCGCTCAGCGGCCGGCCGCTGCGACAGAGCCTGCTCTTCACGCAGGTCGCCCAGGTCATGTCATTCGAGCCGCCGCGTGACCGTCAGCTCCGCGCCCGCGGCACTTATCCGGCTACGCCCTTGGGCGTGATCGCGCACACGCGGCAAACGCTGCTCGACGCCGGTGGTACGAGCAGACGATCGCTCGGCCACGGTGAACGGCAGCGCGAAGCCGTGAGCGACGTGCAGCACGACGCCGACCTCGCGGCAACTGGAGCGCGTTCGCCGCGGACAGCCGGTGATGTACGAGGCGGATACGGCCGAGGAGATCAACCGGGCGCTCGACATCGCCGAGGAATTTCATCTCTCGCCGCTGATCGTCGGCGGACGCGAAGCTGGCGTGAGCGACGCTGAAAGCACTGAACGTGCCGGTGATTCTCGCCCTGCGATTTTCCGAGAAGCGCGCAGTATGAGCTGAAATCGATCAACTTCGCAAGGCGGCTCGACGATCACTCTCTCTACGGAAAAAACTGGGACAAACGCGATTTCGAACCCGCAGGCGGCCTACGACGCCGCGAAGAAACGGCGCGATGAAGAGATCGGGTGTGCGGCCGCACTGGAAAAAGCGGGCGTTGCCTGGACGCTGACCGCCATGGGGAACGAGCGACCGGCCGACTTTCTGGAGAGCATCTGCGCGACGATCGAAGCAGGCTTGACCCCGAGGCCCACTGCGGGCGCTGACGACCACGCCGGCCACGCTGAAGGCGGAGAACGAGATCGGTCGAGCGAAAATGGGACAACGCCAAATCTGGCGGCGTGTTCCTGGAATTCACCGAAAAGGACGCCAAGCTCCGCTGAACATTGTCGACCGGACGGCTGCACGACCGGTGACGATGCGGGCGGCAATCCCGGCGGGCCGGGCGGTGGGCGGCGGCGAGCAGTTCGGCCGCGGCGGGCGGCGGCAGCAGGCGTGGCCCCCGACCCGAGGGGCGTTTCCGCGAGCGACGCGGCAGCGAGGAGTCGGAGGGCGAAGACGAGGCCGCGCAATCGCAGCCGGATTCGCAACCGGCCACGGCCAGCGCGCCGACCTCGCAACAGACGACGCCCTACGACGACGTGCTGCTGCACGAGCCGAAATGGGCGATCGAAACCGACGCCGAGCGAGATCCTGGCGTACACACAGGCGGAAGCGTCCTGCTCAAGCATGCGCTCGTGCTGACCGTCACCGGCGACGACTTGCCCGATACGGATGTTCTCGTCGAGAAAGGCCGCATCACGAAGATCGGAAAGAATTTGAGCGCGGCCGGCGATATCACCACGCTCGACCTCACGGGCTACGTCGTCATGCCGGGCATCTTCGATCCGCATTCACACATCGCGCTCTCGGCCGTCAACGAGTTTTCCGACAGCGTCGTGCCCGAAGTGCGGTGCATGGATGTGATCGATCCCGACGATCTGGACATCTATTACGCACTCGCCGGCGGCTGCACGATCGTGCACGCGATGCACGGCAGCGCGAACACGATCGGCGGACAGTGCGTCGTGCTGAAGTTGAAGTACGGGCGTCCGGCGAGCGAGATGATCGTGCACGACGCGCCGCGCACGGTGAAATTTGCACTGGGCGAGAACGTGAAGCGCGGCGGCATGCAGCCGGAAGGCGGCGGTCGCTTCGGGCAGAATCGCGACGTGCGGCGCACCGGCACGCGCATGGGCGTTGAGACGACCATGCGGCGCGCGTTGTTCGAAGGTCAGCGCTACGCCGAGGACCGCGCGGCCGCTCAACGCGCTGCCGAGTCGGGCAAGTCTGTGAAGCCCATGCGACGCGATCTGCGCTTGGAGGCGCTGGGCGACATCGTCAACGGCAAGATCTGGGTGAATTGCCACTGCTATCGCTCGGACGAAATTCTGCAGCTGTTCGAGGTGGCCGAGGAATTCGGCTTCCGCATCGCGACAATTCATCACTGTCTCGAGGCCTACAGAATCATCCCGGAAGTGTTGCGCGAAGGTTGTGGGACGGCCACGTTCGCGGATTGGTGGGCCTACAAGATTGAGGCCTATGACGCCGTGCCGCAGAACGCCGCCATGCTGCTCAAGGCCGGCGTGAACTCGACGATCCGACTCGTCTGATCTGATGCGTCACTTGAACCACGAAGCGGCCAAGTGCCTGAAGTCCGGCGGGCTCACGCCGAATGAAGCCTTGCGGCTGATCACGTTGAATCCCGCCCGCGAGTTTGGGCTGGACCAGCACGTCGGCAGCATCGAGGTGGGGAAAGACGGCGATTTCGCCATCTTCGCCGGACACCCGCTCGATTCGTTCTCGCATTGCATGATGTCGATCGTCGACGGCGAGGTCTATTTCCGGCATCGCGATTTTGATCCGCGCCAACCCGCCACGGCGACGGCCGCCGCGCCGCCGGCCGTGAAGAAGATCGAGCTGCCCACGACCAGGGACGGCGTGCGCATGCCGACTCCGCCCGCCGCGGCGACCGGTAGCGACGGCAAGCCGGCTGCCGGCTATGCGATCGTCGGCGGCACCGTGCATCCCGTGTCGTCGCCCGCGATCGAAAACGGCGTCGTGCTGCTGGCCGGCGGCAAGATCGAAGCGGTCGGCAAGTCGGGTGAAGTGAACGTGCCCGCCGGCTATATCACGGTCGATGCCAAGGGGCTGCACGTCTACCCGGGCCTCATTAATGCCGCCTGTGAAGTCGGCATGCATGAGATTGGCGCGGTCGGCGTCACCGTCGATACCGACGAACCGGCGCAGTTCCAGCCGGATGTGCGGGCAATCTCGGCTTTCAATCCACACAGCGCGATGGTCGAGACGACGCGCGCCGAAGGTACGACCAACGTCGTGCTGGTCCCGAGCGGGCAACTCGTCGCCGGGCAGGCCGGCATGGTCGATCTCGACGGCTGGTCGCTCGGCGAAATGCTGGATGACCCGGCCATCGGCATGGTGATTAACCTTCCCAGCGTCGGCGCCAAGCCGATCATCGAAGAGCGTCGCCGGCCGCGCCGCGGCCCCTTTGTCGAGGAAGAGCAGGAAGACGAGAACGCTGCGGAGCGCGAGGTGGCCCGTAACCGCCATGAGCTGGAGGAATTCCTGCGCGACGCGCGCGCCTACGCCGAATCGCGCCGCGCGGGCGACAAGTCGAATGCCCAGCCGGTGGATCCGCGCTTCGAGCCGATGATTCCGTTCGTGCTGGGTGAAAAGCCGGTGTTCTTCAATGTCGGCAGCTACAAGGGCATCCTCGAAACCATCATGTTCGCCGAGCAGTTGCAACTGCGGCCGGTGATCGTCGGCGCGCGGATGCGTGGAAGGCGGCCGACGTGCTCGCGGCGCACAAGGTGCCGCTGATTTACGAGGGCGTGTTCGGCATGCCGTCGCGCGTGAACTCGACCCGCAACGCGAGCGAGGAATGGGACGCGAACTACCGCGCGCTCAAAGTGCTCGACGAAGCCGGCGTGCAGGTCTGTCTGGGGCGTCGCGGATCGCCTTCCGGCGCGCTCGAAAAAGAGGCAAAGCGGCGAACGTGATCGCCGACCTCGCGAAAAATCTGCCGCTGCACGCGGGCTTCGCCGTCGGCTTCGGGCTGAATCCCGACGCGGCCGTCCGCATGGTCACTCTGAACGCGGCGAAAATTCTGGGCGTCGCGGATCGGCTCGGCGCGCTCGAAAAAGGCAAGCTGGCGAACGTGATCGTCACGACCGATCACCCCGGGCAGGCGACGAATATCGTCAAGTACGAATTCATCAACGGCAAACCGGTGGCGACAGCAAGCACACGGCGACGGCGGGAAGTTCATGACGAATCGCCGCCACGCTGGAAGCGCCCGCCGCCGCTGATCGGACCGGGAAGGGGGCGGCATTGATGAACATGAGGTGTGCCCGTCGCACGAAAATGCGGCCTGAAACAGTCGCTCGCCGGACTCCGTCGGCGCGGTCGCGTCGCTGCTGCTCGCGCTCCTCAGCGGCTGCCGCAGCGCCGCGACCTGTGAAAATCCGGCGGATTCCCCGATGCGATGCGCGCCGACCACGGTGCGACGCGGTGTACGTCAGTGACTCAGATTTCTATTCGCCCGGAGCCCTCGCGTTCCGCACGCTGGATCTCGCCCGTTGCGAGACGCGCGCCGGTCCGCTTCGAATCCATGTCGCGCGCGGTGAATACGCGGTGGTCGTTTTCAGCACGGCTTCATGGCGTAATGACTACTACGACGACATTCTGGGGCATCTTGCGAGCCATGGTTTCGTGGTCGTCGCGCCGCAGATGTACGAGCCGGGCCTCGCGCCGCTGCTCGGGAATCCAACCGCGGCCGAAGAAGCCGAATCGGCGGCACGCCTGCTGGACTGGCTGCCCGCGCACCTGAGTCTGGCGACCGGCGTAGCGGCGCGCTGCGATCATCTCGGCTTGGCCGGGCATTCGCGCGGCGGCAAAGTCGCGTGGCTCGTGGCCCAGGCCGATCCCTCCCGCCTGTCCGGCATCGCCGGCGTTGATCCGGTCGATGGGACGGGCGGACCGCGTGGAGACCAGCCGCGCGCGATTCAGGGGCCGCTTGATTTTTCGTTCCCGTCATTCGTGCTCGGCAGCGGGCTGGGTGGCGAGTGCGCGCCGGCCGGTGACAATCACGTGCAGTTCTACGCCGCCAGCCCCGCCCCCGCCTGGCACATCGTCGCCCTCGACTACGGCCATGGCGATATGTTGGATGAACCGCAGGCGATCGCGGCGGCCGCGCTCTGCAACTCAAACCCGGATCGCGCGGCCATGCGACAGCTCACGGGCGGCACACTGGCTGCATTCTTCAGCGCCGCGCTGCAGGGAGGCGACGGCGCAGCGGCGCTTTCCACGGCCTCCGGCATCACGCGCGTCGAGATCGAGCAGCGTTGACGCGTCGCTCGCGGCTGCTCTTAATCCGCGCCGGGTTGCGATTCCGGATTGAGATGCAGCCGCCGGGCGAGGATATCGAGGGCGGCCCGCTCCTCCTCCCCAGCGAACTCACGGTGGAAATGTTCTAGTTCGACCGCAATCGATCGACCGTCCGGCAGGTCTGCGAGCACGTCCGCCAGCGCTCCAGGATTGTGCCACCATTCCCAGAACTCGTGCCAACTTGAGCGCGCGAGAAGCGCGCGAAAGCGTCCTTCGTAGTCGTCGCGCACCCACGGCGCGACATCCGTGGTTTGCGCCAGCCGCAGCAGCGACAGCTCCTCTCCGATGCGGGACGAATTCCAGGCGGGCGGAGGCGGCGTCCAATACGGCGGGAAATGAGAGTCCGCGCCGACTGCAGCGCTTCGTCGAGCTGCTGTTCGACGGCTCGCTCAACCGATCGCCGGAGGATTTGGCTGGGCTGGGTGAACGGAAGGCAGGCCAGGAAGAGTCCGATGGCGGCGAGCGTGACGCAATCGGTCGCCGTCAGGTCGATTCGTGGCTCAGGCGGGGGCAAGCGGACGAAACCGGCGTGAGTCGCTGCGCGCGAGCAGCGCCACGAGCGTACCGACTCCCACGCAAGCGCCGAGCATGCCGCCGTACACGGTGTAGAACTCGCTTACCGCCAGACGTGGAAGACCGCCGCCGGCAAGCGGATGCCGGCCATGATCATTGGCAGAGGATGCGGTGAGGCCACGATTCCGAGGATCGTCGCTACGCTGACGAAAAACCCCAGCGGAAAGATCGCCACCCATGGATTGACGTCGATCACTAGCAAAATGCAGCCGCAGCATCAAGCGCCACCCGCCACACCCCGACCACTGTCAACGTCCACAGATTCGCCTCGACGCTGCCCAGCTCGCTCAGGAATCTCTCGTAGGGAATGGCATACAGCCACGCCAGCGGAGCAGTCATCCAATAACACGTCTGAATCCGCCGCCAGAACGTGCCGAAACCGTACGCACGCCGGGCCGCACGCGGCATCATGATCCACAGCCCGCAGGCCAGGCATGTGCCCATCAGCGTCGAGACCGCGATCGGGATCAGCAGATACCACGGCTCGTGCAGCAGGTCCTCGCCGTCGTACTCGCGCGCCAGCGCCGCGCTGATGACCAGCAGCATGCCGACGCCGAGAAAACGGCGGTCGGCCGCGACGGTGCGGATCGCGTCGGCTCGAAAGAGCAGAAATTGCAGGAGAATCACGCACGGATCATACCGAAGGCGGGAATCGTGCGGGCTGACGCTGCTCCAGTTGCGGAACTGCCGCGCGCGGGGCCTGGGCAAGTCGTTTAGCCTTTGCAGCGAGGGACTGAAGCGGAAAGCCGCTGACGTTTCTTATTTTTCGCCCGCAGGGCGAGCGACCTTTGCCGGCGACTTTTGTCGCCGGTGTGCGGCACACTATTTTGATTCTCGCCCGGCGGGCGAACGAGGATCACGTCAGTCCTCCGGACTGTAAGGAAAAACAGAAGTAGCCACTTGGTCCAGGCGTTGAAACGCCTGGCAAATATCGTGCGCCCTTTCGGGCGAAGGCAAGTCACGGCGCGGGAATCGTGCCGGCCTGACGGAGCAGAACGCCCAGCTCTTCCCCCCAAAACGTCACATGTCCCAGCTTGCGGCCGGGGCGGGGGGCTTTGCCGTAGAGATGCGGATGGGCGTTGGGAAGTGCGAGCAGTTGTGCCAGATCGGGCGCGGCGCCGATCAGATTTCGCATGACCGAACAGCCGACGGCGTCGGTCGGGCCGAGCGGGAGGTCGGCGACCGCGCGCAGGTGATTTTCGAATTGGCTCGTCCGCGCGCCTTCGATCGTCCAGTGGCCGGAGTTGTGTACGCGTGGCGCAATCTCATTCGCGATCAGCCGGCCACTCTGCACAAAGAATTCGATCGTCAGCACGCCGACATACTCGAACGCGTTCAATAACGCAGTCGCATGACGCGTGGCCTGTGTCTGCAAGTCGCCGCCGACATCCGGGGCCGGCGCGATCGACTCCGCGAGAATTCCCTGTTCGTGTCGATTCTGCACCAACGGATACGTCGCGATCGCCCCCTCGCGCCCGCGGACGGCGATGACGGAAATCTCCCGTTCGAATGGCACGAAGCTTTCGACCAGCAGCGGCGCGGGGGCGAGCGCCTGCCAGGCCGCCTCCGCATCGGCCGGGGAGCGCACGACGCGCTGTCCCTTGCCGTCATAGCCCATGCGGCGCGTCTTCACGACGGCCGGCAAGCCGATGCGCGCGAGCGCCGCGTCGAATTCGTCCCGCGAACCCGCGGCGGCGAACGCGTTCGTTGGGACGCCGTGCTGTTCGAAGAATTGCTTCTCGCGCAGCCGATCCTGAGCGACCTCCAGCGCGCGCGGCGGCGGATAGACGGGCCAGCGCTCTGCCAGCCAGCGCGCGGCCACGACGGGCACGTTTTCAAATTCATAGGTGACGACCGCCAGCCCGTCCGCGAAGCGCGCCAGCGCGGCTTGATCCTCGTAACCGGCCTGGTGAAATTCGCCGAGATGCCGCGACGGGGC